>JBAXNX010000112.1:0-5371 GCA_037133575.1 Chloroflexota bacterium | reverse complement strand
TTCGGAACGACCGTCACCCGCCGCAGGGTGATCGCCGGCATGGGGATGGGAGCGCTCGGCATCGCAGGCGCGGCGCTCCTCGGCTGCGGGAGCAGCAAGAACTCGGGGGGGCAGCGCCGGCGGCGACACGGGCAGCAAATCGGTCACCTCGCAAACAGGCGTCGAGACGCTGCCGCTGACCGCACCGGTCGCGCAGGGCAAGCCGCGCAAGGGTGGCACGTACACGATCACCGTCGGGCCCGTGACCTAGGTCGAGCACGACGCGCACACGATGCGCGGCCGCGGTGAGTTCCACTTCATCAGCGAGAAGCTCACCGAGTGCGACCCGGTGACCGCGAAGACGCTGCCGCACGTCGCGACCTCGTGGGAAATCGCTGACCCCAACGGCATGACGCTGATCTTCAAGATTCGCAACGATTTGAAGGTCCACAACGTGGCGCCGTGGAACGGCCGACAGTTCGACGCGACCGATGTCGCGTGGAACCTCGAACGTCTCGGCGGGCTGTACGCCGAGCGGTTGAAGATTGCGCCGTCTGCGTTCCAGCGCGCCACGATGGTGCAGAACATCCTCAAGGCCGAGGCCGTCGACAAGACGACGGTGAAGGTCACGCTGTCGTCGCCGAACAGTGGTCTCTTCGCGGGTGTGTCGGAAAACCGCACGGTGCTCATGCCGAAGGAGATGGACGAGGTCGGCTTCAACGACCCCATGAAGTTCGGTGGCATCGGCCCGTATCAGATGGCTGAGTTCAAGAAGGACCAGACCATTCGCTTCAAGAAGTACGACCAGTACTTCCGTCAGGGCGAGCCATCCTTCGACGAGGTCGTGATGCCGGCGATCCCTGACCGCGCCTCACAGCTCGCGGCATTCGCGACCGGACAGCTCAACGCGTGGACCGGCCTCAGTGAGACAGAAGCTGAGCAGGTGAAGAAGGCCCGCGCCGATCACCTGCTCTACACGTGGATCGACTGCAACTGGAACCACGTGCGCCCGAGCATGACCTACGCGCCATTCCAGGACTTCCGAGTGCGGAATGCGATGCACCTCGCGCTCGATTACGCGTCGATCGGCAACGGCGTGTACGGCTCCGGCTGGGGCTACCAGGGCGCGCTCAATGTCGGCTTCCCGGAGGCGTGGAAGCCCGCGAAGGTGAAGGTGCTCCCCGGCTACAACCCGGACACGAAGACCGCAGACCGAGCGGAAGCGCAGAAGCTACTGGCGGCTGCCGGCTACCCGAACGGCAAGGGACTCGACTACGACATCCTGCTCAGCGTCACCGGTGACGCGCAGAAGGACGTCGCAACACGGTTCCAGTCGCAGATGACCTCGGTCTTCACGGACATGAAAGTGTCGCTACGACCGGTCGACTCCGGCGCGTTCTCGACGCAGCAAGCGAACGGGACGTTCAAGGCGCTCTCATACGTCATCACCTCGTCGCCTGACGCGGTGCTCGACATGATCTCGCAGTACCACAGCGCCGGCAGCCGCAACTACGGTGCGTTCAAGAACAAGGATGTCGACACGCTGCTCGACAAGGCGCTGAAGGAGCTCAACCAGGAGAACCGCACGAAGCTGATGGATGAGTTCCAGACGCGCTTCGTAAGTGAGTGGCGCCCGATGTACGTCATGCACGCCAACGCGGTGCGCAACGTCACGCAGTCGAACATTGGGGGCTACGACAAGCTCGCAGGTACCTGGTTCGGGTACTCCGAGGGCACCAAGATCTGCCGGCTCTCCTACCTGGATAAGTAGAACCGAAGGGCCCTCGGCGGCTCCCCGGCTCGCCCGAGGCCCCTCTCCCGGGCCGGGCACACGCATCACAACGGTGCGGTGCCCGGCCATCACCTTTCACTTGAGCCTGCAACTGCACTCCTCGACCGCGTTGGGGTATAACAGGCGCACATTCGCGTCCGACTGCCTATCGAGGGCGGCGGGCGCTGGGGGGCGTTACCCCGCACGAGGCAGCCGTAACGGCGCAAGCCGTCCACCATGACCTCGCGGGCGACGGAGGGACAACATGACCAAACCCTGTGATGACATCCGAGTCATCGACCTCAGCAGCGGTCGCCAGGGCGGCATCACCACCATGGTGCTGGCCGACTTCGGCGCCGAGGTGATCAAGGTCGAGCAGCCGGGCGGCGACCCCGCTCGTGCGACCGAGCCGTCGTGGCCGATGTGGCTGCGCGGCAAGCAGAGCGTCACCCTCGACCTCACGACCGAGGCGGGCCGCACTTCGCTGCACGAGCTCGTGCGCGGCGCGGACGTCGTGGTCGCCTCGTACAAGCCGGGCGAGGGGGAGCCGCTGGGCGCGGACTACGCCACGCTCGCGAAGGTGAACCCGGCCGCGGTCTACTGCTCGATCACGCCGTGGGGTCTGCACGGCCCGTACGCCAACTACCCCGGCACCGACGAGGCACTCGTCGCCGCAAAGTCGGGCCGCTTCTGGGCGTTCCAGAACACGACCAAGCGCCCCGGCCCGAGCTTTGCCGCGGTGCAGGTCGGCTCGCACGGCGCGTCCCAGGCTGCGGTCGCGGGCATCCTCGCCGCACTGCACGCGCGCAAGCGCACCGGCATCGGCCAGCTCGTCGAGTCGAGCATCCTCCAGGGGCTCATCCCCTTCGAGAACACGCTCGTCCGCGAGCAGATGGAGCGCCGCTACCCCGAAAAGATGGCCGCCGAGCGTGGCCCGCAGAACACGCCGACCGCCATGTCCAGCCTCGGCTACCAGCCGATCATGGCCAAGGACGGGAAGTGGCTGCAATTCGCGAACCTGCTCGAGCACCTCTTCCAGGCCTCGATCGTTGCGCTCGGCCTGACCGAGGAGATCATGCTCGACCCGCGGTACGAGGGTGCCCCCAACCGCGTCACCGAGGAGGCGCGCGAGGAAATTCGCAACATGATGTTGCAGAAGGCACTCGAGAAGACCGCCGCCGAGTGGATGGAAATCTTCCACGACAACGACAACGTCGCGGTCGACTACGTGCAGACCGCACAGGACGCGTTGCACCACCCCGATCTGGTCGCAAACGGCGAAGTCGTGGAGCACGTCCACCCGACGCTCGGCACCGTGCGCATGGCCGGCCCGATTGCCAAGCTGCGTGAGACTCCCGGCGAAGCCGGTGGCCCTGCACCGCTGGCCGGTCAGGACACGGCTGCTGTGCTCGCCGCTGCGGCACGCAAGGTGAACGTCGGTGCCGCGAAGCCCGACAACCGCGCACCGCTCGATGGCATCACAGTCCTCGAGTTCGCCACGATCATCGCGACGCCACTCGCCTGCACCATGCTCGGTGACCTCGGTGCCCGCGTGATCAAGGTCGAGCCGATCGGCGGTGACCCCGGCCGAGGCCTCGCGCGTGCGTCCGGTATCGGCTCGTACATCGGCGCGTCGAGGAACAACGCGACCAAGGACAGCATCTGCATCGACCTCAAGTCGGAGCACGGCCAGGCACTCGTGCATGACCTGATCCGCCAGGCCGACTTCATCATTCACAACTACCGCCCGGGTGTGCCGGAGCGCCTCGGCATCGGCTACGAGCAGGCCAAGGCGATCAAGCCCGACATCATCTGGATGAACCTCTCGGGCTACGGCCCGGACGGCCCCGACAACCTGCACCCCGGTGCGCACCCGATCCCCGGCGCGGTCAACGGCGGCGCGCTCATGCAGACCGGCGCCGACTGGCCCGGTGACACGAGCACGATCGACGGCATCCGCGAGGCCTCGCGGCGCCTCACTCGCGCGAACGAGTCCAACCCCGACCCATGCAGCGCGATGGGCCTGCAGACCGCGGCACTGCTCGCGCTGACCGCGCGAGACAAGACTGGCAAGGGCCAGCAGGCCTTCCTCAGCATGGTTCAGGCGAATGCGTACGCGAACTCGGACGACTCGCTGTCGTACGCGGGCAAGCCTGCGCGTGCGACGCTCGACGGCCAGGTGATGGGCACCAGCGCACTGCGCCGCCTGTACCACGCCGCCGACGGCAGCTGGGCGTTCATCAGCGCCGAGGACGACGCATCGTTCAAGCAGTTCTGCGAGGCCACTGGCAACGCAGCACTCGCGAGCGACGCACGCTTCGCGACTCGTGACACACGAGTGCAGAACGACGCGGGACTCGTCGTGGCGCTCGAGCCGGTGTTTGCCGGCAAGCACGCCGACGCGTGGGAGCAGGAGCTGTCCGCAGCCGGCGTCGGCTGCGTCCGCGCTGACGGCGACCCGAACTCGGGCTCGTTCTTCCTGCGCGATGAGCAGGTCAAGGCGAACAAGCTCGACACCAAGGCCACACACCTGGTGATGGGCGAGTACCAGCGCTGGGGGCCGGTCGTCTCCTTCGAGAAGAACCCGGGCCGTTACGGCGGCGGCATGCTCGCAGGCGAGCACACGGATCAGATCCTCGGTGAGCTCGGCTTCGACGCCGAGCAGATCACCGGGCTCCGCGACCGCGGTGTCGTCTGGTCAGAGGAGCCCGTCTTCCCGGACTAGTCGTTTTCGACGGGAATACTGCGAAGCCCGGGCATATGCCCGGGCTTCGTGATCAACATGAACCATCGAGGAATGCGATGCCTCCACCGCCGATCTCAGTCGTGCTGTTCGACCTCGGCGGTGTCGTGTGTCCGTTCGATCCGGCACCACGACTCACGCGACTCGCGTCGCTGTCGCAGCTGCCGGAGCACGAGGTGCAGCGTCGCATCTGCGAGTCAGGTCTCACGGCAGACTTCGACCGTGGCCGCTACACCAGCGCCGAATGGCACGAGATCGTGTGCAAGGAACTCGGGATCAACGTGACGCCCGATGAGTTCGAGGACCTGATGCTCAGCATCCTCACGCCGGACCTCGAGGTGCTCGCGCTGGTCGATCAGGTACGAACGCACACACGCGTCGCGATGCTCACCGACAACCCGCCGCTCTTGCTCGAAGCGATTCCGCATCGCTTCCCCGAACTGCTCGGGCGCTTCGATCCAATGCTGTTCTCGTTCCAGTTCCAAGCCCTGAAGCCGTCAGCCGAGGCGTTCGAGCGCGCACTCGCACGCCTCGATGCCCCCGCACACGAGGTGCTGTTCATCGATGACACCGCCGCGAACACCGAGGCCGCTGCCGCCGTCGTGAAGTGATGCGTCTGCATGCCGAGCGCGGCAGCGCTCGAGGCAGAACTGCGCGCACGAGCGCTGCTCGATCGCTAGCGACTACTCGCCGACCTCGACGACATCCATCACGGCGCGCCCGCCACTCGGGCTGGTCGTAGCGACGGGGCGCCCGGCCGGGATCTGGCCGCGCTCTGGGATGAGGAACACGATTGGGATCGTTGCGACCAGCACGACCGCGAGGATCACGAAGATGTGCTGCAGGCCGATGCCCGCATCGGTCTGGTGGCTGAGGTA
>JBAXNX010000111.1:0-5402 GCA_037133575.1 Chloroflexota bacterium | reverse complement strand
CGGCTGCTCACGCCGCCGCGCCAGCTCCACCGCCCGTTGCCGAAACTCTGCTGGGTACCGTGTAGCCATCCCGGACTCCTCCCTGGGCGACTAAATCGCCACAGTCTAGGTGTCCGGGAAACCGGGGCAGGCTCAGTCGCGAATCAGTTCCCCTTCTTGTTCCTCTCGTCCTGAGCAATCCTCTCGATCTCGTAATACGAGTAGACACCAATTGCCACGATAAGGGTCACAAGTCCACCGATCGCACCAACAAGATATTGGATGCTCACCGGCGGGCCTCCAGAAGAGCTCCGAGCGAGAGAATCGAGGGCACCCAAAGACCTACGAAGAGGCCTTCTTCTCTGAAACCAAAAAACCACAGCGATACAGAAAGTATGAAAGATATGAACGCGGCCAGCAGAATAGCTTTTGTTAGGGACAACAAAGACCCACTCCCTTCATGCTATTAGTGAGAATACGGCGTGGTGCCGTCATTGCGCATCTGAGTCTTCCCCGGGTGGTGGGTTCCAGTGCCAAGCACTCCTCGCGAAAGTTGAATGAGTAGAACGGACCGTCCAGCGCCGCACGCTGCGCCAGCTCTCCTGTTGGGGAACCATTGCCGTGTTCGTGACCTGGAGGATCGAAGCCGTGACCGAACCTGACGCAAAGCCGAGGCTGTCTCAGGACGGTGCCTGCCTTCTGAGCTGCCTCGTCCCAGCGTATGGCCGACACGGCGGCGTCCGCTTCGTCGAAGTACGTCGATTCGCCGCTGTGTGCGCCCACTTGGTATAGCCCCGAAATCACAACGTCCGCCTCAGACCGCCGAAGACCGTCTGATCTACCAGCGGATACGGGGCAATAGCGACTCGTCTAGCCGAGACGAATAGTGAGGCGTTCTCCGCACGCTTGGCACTCGACCTGACAAGGCGAATTCGCCACTACGGGTGGCCACGTGGTGGGGTCAGACCACATCCGCTTGCCGAAGAGTCCGAGCGCCCGACGGGTTAACCGCGGGGCGCCTTCATCTGCACGACTCCGTGCGGCCTTCGCGTAGTCCGTAACCCGCCAGACATGGTCGTCGCCCTCGTGCCACTCGCCGTTGAACACCGGGCGGAGGATGCCGCCCTTGCCGATCAGCACGAGCCGGGTGATGACCTTCCGGCACGCCGGGTTGGAGCAGAGCGCCCGCCGCGCTTGCGAGTCGATGCCAGCCAGGCCATTCCCTGACGCGACCGGGGACTGGATCGCCCGTACCGCCGTGGGAACCGTCCCCAGCCGGGTCATACTAGGACTCCTCACCTCACCGCCGCGGCAAGAGTATAGAACGTCCGTTCTGCTCTGTGCTAGCGTGCCAGCCGATGGACGAGGCGGAGCGCGAAGCTCGCGAGCGCCTCAGCCGGGCGCTCGCCGCACTCTGATCGCGTAAGCCGTGCGCCTCCGGCGAGCGCCTCAGCCCGGTCATCGGTCACGGGGGCAGGCTCTTCTCACCACCACAGGATGTCGTCGATCCGATCGTCATGTTCATCCGCGGTCAGGTCGGCGGCCCCCCAGATATCAGTTGAGACGTACTTCAAGCCACCGTCGGCGAACATGAGCACCACGTTGCCTCGCAACCTGTCTGAGACGCGAAGAGCCGCGTGCAACACCGCGCCGCTGCTGATGCCAACCGAGAGCCCCTCAAGGCTGAGTACCTGACGCGCACGCACCACGGCGTTGCGATTTCCAGTGAGCAGTTTCGCAGTAAGGACGGACTCGTCGAGCAGCGGCGGTTCGAATCCTTCAGCGAACGAGGCAAGTCCCTGAACGTGCACACCCAGTCGAGGCTCAACCCCGATCACCTGACACTGGGGATTCGCCTCTCTGAGACGTCGCCCCACGCCGGTGATCGTTCCGCCGGTGCCAATCCCTGCAACGAACGCATCGACCCGCGGAAGTGCAGCCAGGATTTCCGCAGCCGTCTCCTCGTAATGAGTGCGCACATTCTCCTGGTTCCCGAATTGGTCGACCATGAAGGCCCCCTCGGCACGTGCCATCTCAACCGCCGCCTCACGGGCGGTCTTGATGCCGGCACCACGCGGGATCCAACGCACGGACGCTCCGTATGCGGTCAGCAGTCGACCGATCTCCGGGTACACGCTCTCCGGCACGCAGACTTTCACGGGGTGGCCGAGAGCGTGGCCAAGCATGGCGACCGCCAATCCGGTATTGCCGGTAGACGCCTCCATGATCGGTTGCCCGGGCGCGAGCACACCCTCAGCCCGCGCTGTTTCGAGCATGCGGAGCGCAATCCGATCTTTGATGCTCCCGGTTGGGTTCTGACTCTCCAGCTTGGCGAATAGGCGCACGCCAGCCGGCATAGGAACGTGCAGAAGCTCCACCAGCGGTGTATGTCCGACCAATTCGCGAACGCCTGCTCGTACCATGCTCACAGGATGCGCGCTCTGGGTATTCCTTGCTACGTTCTGGCGGTGGGACCGCTTTCACAAGTCCGCCGCTGCCGACTCCAGTTAGGGGCGTCAGCCGAGGTCCTTACGGCACCACCGCTGGTGCTGAGCCGACCGACGATGGCCACACAGTGTCGTTGGCCGATCCCGCCTTCCTGCATAGCCGGCATCAGTGACGTAAGCCGCACTGGTGTCGCAGCCTAAGTCGGCTGAGAGCCGGCCCTGCATGCCACCCGCGAGCGCGCGCCGTATCATCCGCTCGACGGCACCACCGGCCCCCCAACGACCGTGCGAGGCATCCGAACCGATGGCAAATCGTCTGCACCATCTGTCCGGCGAGCCTTGTAACTTCACATTCCCCCGGCCCACTGCCGGATGATGGACAGCAGCCCACCGTCCAACGGGATCTCGACACGCAAGCCCCGCCACTTCTACGGCTGGTACCTCGTTGCGGCCGGTTCGTGCATTCAACTGCTCGTGGGCGCGCTCATGGAGCAGTCGTTTGGTGGCTACGCGGCGGCCCTCACACGCGAGTACGGCTGGAGCCGCGGCGCGCTCAGCGGCGTGTTCTCGGTATCGAGGTTGCTCGCCGGCGTCCTCGGTCCCCCGCAAGGTTGGCTGCTCGACCGCTACGGGCCGCGCGCGGTGATGCGCTTCGGGCTCGTGATGTTTGCGCTCGGCTTCATGGCCTTTAGCCAGCTGCACTCGCTGGCAATGTTCTATGTCACCTTCGCGGTGATGTCGGTCGGCGCCAGCCTCGGCGGCTTCATCTCCGTCGCCGTCGCGGTGGTCAACTGGTTCGACCGCTACCGCGCACGTGCGCTCGGTATTGCCTTCATCGGCTACGCCGCCGGCGGGCTCGTCGCGCCCGCTGTGATCCTCGCCGTCACTCGTGACTGGCGCGTCGCAGCGTTCGGCTCTGGTGTCATTATTCTCGTGGTCGGCCTACCGCTGACCCTGTTCATGCACCGCCGTCCCGAGGAGATCGGCCTGCATGTCGACGGACTCACGCCCGCCGAAGCGGCCTCGCGCCGCGATCGCGACGTGACGGAACGCCGCCGCGCAAGCACCAGCACGACCACCGACTTCACCGCCCGCGAGGCGCTGCACACGCGCGCCTTCTGGATGATCGCAAGCGGACATGGTTCGTCCCTCGTCGTGGTGAGTGCCGTGCAGGTCCACCTGTTCCTCCACCTCACCGCCTCGCTGCACTACGCCGACGGCGCCGCAGCTGCGGTCCTCGGCCTCATGACCGCGCTGCAGATCGCCGGCCAGCTGGTCGGCGGCTACCTAGGCGACCGCGTCAGCAAACGTCTGGTGGTAGTCGTCTGCATGGCGACCCATGCCGTCGCGCTACTCTTGCTCGCTCAGGTCGGCGGCGTGTCCGCCGTGCTCGGTTTCGCGGTGCTGCACGGCTTCGCCTGGGGCGTGCGTGGCCCGCTGATGGCGGCGCTGAACGCCGACTACTTCGGGCGCACCTCGTTCGGCTCGATTTTCGGTATGTCCACCATGATCGTGACGATCGGCCTCATCGCGGGCCCGCTCATCGCTGGCGTGCTGTACGACCGTACCGGCTCCTATGCGACAGGGTTCACCGTGACCGCGATCGTCGCCGCGCTGGGCTCGATTTTCTTCGTGCTCGCGACGCGCCCGGCGCTCCCACCGCGCATCGTCGTCAACACTGCAGCCGCGGCGGACGCGTGAGCAGTCAGCATCCCGCGCCCGCCCCGACCGATGCCATCCCACAACTACGCGGTGGGGCCAGACCTGATCGCGTCACCTGGACGATTGCTGGCGCCACCTTCGTAGCGAGCCTGTCCGTCCTGTTCTGGATCCCGTTCCTGCCGCTCTATGTCCGCGAGCTCGGTGCAACATCCGACGCCAATGCCCTGTTCTGGGTCGCGATTGCAAACTTCGGACTCGGCATTGGACGGCTGGTTGGGGGGCCGCTTTGGGGCATCCTCGCCGACCGCTTCGGCCGGAAGCTGATGCTGGTCAGAGCCCTTTTTTTCGCGTCGCTCACGATGTTGATCGCCGGGCTCGCGCAGACCCCGTGGCATGTGTCCATCGCCTTCGTCTCGCAGGGGCTGCTGTCCGGCTTCATCCCGGCTGCTGTCGCGCTCACGAGCGTGAGTGTCCACGATTCGAGGATGAGCCGGAGCCTCAGCCTCGTCACTGGAGCGCAGTACCTCGGCAATACCGTCGGCCCCGCAGTCGGGGCATACGTCGCGATCTCGTTTGGCTACCGCGGCGCCATCTTCGTCGGCGCGCTGCTCCCGATCGTCGCCGCGTTACTCGTGCAGCTGTTCGTCCCGAAGGACCGGGTCGCCTTGCGCGCGCGCGGCGAGGCGCGGGGCATCGCTCCCAGCGGCCCGCCCCTCTGGCGTACGCTGCAGCCCCAGTTCTACATCGCGATCTTCGTCTACTTCGTGCTGTTCGCGCTCGACCAGCTCATTCGACTCGTGACGCCGATCGCGCTCCAGGGCATCGAGGGCCGTCGGGACGTGGCCGGCGTCGTCGGTCTCGCCTTTACATGCGCCGGGATCGCTGCCGTGGCTGGCGTGCTGTTGATCGGGCAGCGCTACGTCGTCCCCGGCCGGTTGCGCGCGACGCTGATCCTCGGCACTTTGCTCTCCGCGGTCATGTATGTGCTGCTCGCCGCCGCCGACCGCACCGCGATGTACATCGCCGCCTTCGCGATAATCGCCCTGCTGCAAGCGACGATGGTGCCCGCGAGTAACGCTTTGATCGCCGCCAACGTCCCGCGCGAGCGTCGTGGCACCGGCTTCGGCATCGCTGGCAGCGCGCAGGCCATCGCGTTCCTCTGCGGGCCCATGGCTGCCGTCGGCTTCGTCGCTGTCTCGATCAACCTCGGCTTTGTCGCGCTCGGCGGCGTGCTCGTTGTGCTCTCCGCGCTGCTCTTCTTCACGCTGCGCGAGCCGCGTGTCGATCGCTCGTCGGCGGCGAGCAGCACATACA
>JBAXNX010000110.1:0-5404 GCA_037133575.1 Chloroflexota bacterium | reverse complement strand
CCACCATGGAACAGGCCAACAAGGTCCGCGGCATCGCCCACCAGCGCCAGGTCGCGAAGGTGACCGTGCGCGCCGTGCCCGACCGCCCCGGTATCGCCTCGACACTGTTCGAGCCGCTGGCCGAGGCCAACGTGTCGGTCGACACGATCGTGCAAAACGCGAGCGTCGAGGGCCTGACCGACCTCACCTTCACCGTGGCCAAGGACGACCTCGACAAGGCCGTCGAGGTGGTGCGGGCGACGCTGCCGACGCTCGGCACGAGCGAGCTCGTGACCGACTCGGAGCTCGGGACCGTCTCGGTGATCGGCACGGGCATGGCCTCCGCCCCCGGCTATGCGGCGCAGATGTTTCGCACGCTGTTCGACAACGGCATCAACATCGAGCTGATCTCAACCTCAGACATTCGCATCACCTGCCTCGTGAAGCGCGACCAGGTCGACGACGCCGTGCGCGCGCTGCACGACGCATTCGCGCTCGACCAGGCGTAGGGCCGGGAAGGTCAGCCCCACGCCTGATCGAGGGTCGAGACTCACGCCGGGAGCGTGAGTCCGCGGCGGCGCAGCTCGCCGTCCAGGTCGAGGTGCTTCACGCCCATCCCTCGCGCCTCCCACTCGTCGGATGGCACGGGCCAGAACACCTCGAACTCATTGCCGTCGGGATCCTTGCCGCACAGGCTCAAGCTCACGCCGTGATCCGAAGCGCCGGTGAGCGCATCGGCGTTCGCGAGCGCTGCCTGCGCCTCGGCGAGGTCGGGCAGCGTCGCCACCTCCCACGCGAGGTGATAGAGGCCGACGCGCTCGCCGTGCGATGGCGGCGGTGCATCGTTGCCAATTCCGAACAAGCCGAGGTCGTGGTGGTTCTCGCTGCCGTTCGCGCGCAGGAAGAACGCACGGTCGCCCATCGACTCCACCACTGCGAACTGCAGCACGTCTCGGTAGAACGCCACCGCACGCTCAGCGTCACGCACATACAGCACGGCGTGATTCAGTCTCGAAATCGTGAACACGATGCACCTCCATCCGCTCGCACCGGTCGAGGTTATTCCCCGTTACGCGGCGACCTCCACAGCAGCGACCACCTCGGCCTCGATCGCCAGCTTGATCTGCTTCCCGACGAGCACGCCGCCGGTCTCGAGCGCGACGTTCCACGTCAGCCCGAAGTCCTCACGGTCGATTGCGCCGGTCAGCGAGAAGCCGAATCGGCGGTCGCCCCACGGGCTCGGGACCGGCCCAGTGAACTCGCCAGCCAGCGTGACCGGGCGCGTCACGTCGCGAATGGTCAGGTCTCCAGTCAGCTCGAACGCGTCGTCACCCTTGCGGCGCACGTCAGTGCTGACGAAGGTCAGCTGCGGATAGCGCTCGGCGTCGAGGAAATCGGCGCTCGTCAGGTGCGTGTCGCGGTCGGTGCTGCCGGTCGACAGGCTCGCCACGGCGACGGTGGCGCGCACGCTCGAGGCTTCCGGACGCTCCTCGTTCAGCTCGATCTCGGCGTCGACGTCGGTAAAGCGGCCCTTCACGGTCGCCACCATCATGTGCTTGGCCGAGAAGCCGAGGTCGATGTGCTGCTTGTCCAGTGTCCAGGTCATGGCTCGAACTCCTTTAGTTCCGAATCAGTTGTCAGTTCCTATGAAGAACTGATAGCATCATCAGTGCCTGAGGTAAGGCTGTGAAGACGGCACTTCAAAGTGCCCCGGGCACCTGGAGAGAACCAATGACCATCGAAGTCACCGACCGACTAGCGCCGCCATCTGAATGCGTGGCCCGCGAGATCCTCGACCGCGTGGGAGATAAGTGGTCCGTCTACGTCATTCACATGCTGGGCGGCCAGACGCGGCGCTTCAGCGAGCTGCGCCGAGGCATCGAGGGCATCAGCCAGCGAATGTTGACGGTCACCCTGCGCGGCCTCGAGCGGGATGGCATCGTCACCCGCACCGTCTACCCAGTGGTCCCGCCGCGGGTCGACTACGCCCTGACACCTCTCGGCGAGACACTGCTGGAGACCGTCTGCTCGCTCATGACCTGGGCCGAGGCCCATCGCCCGGACATCGACGCTGCCCGCGCGCGCTACGATGACCGTGGCAACAGCCTCGATTTTTAGGGGTGGATTTCTAGCGGCCCAGCGGGCCGCATCGATCTGGGCAGTCGCCGCCGGCGGGCGTATAGTCTGGCCTAATCCGCACGCCCGTTCGCGTAACTGTCTAGGCATTTGCTCAGATGTTTACCCATCTCCACACGCACTCGGAATACTCCCTGCTCGACGGGCTGAGCCGCGTGCCAGATCTCGTCGCGCGTGCCAAGGAGATGGGCCAGACCAGCCTCGCGATCACCGACCACGGGAACATGTACGGGGCGATCCAGTTCTACGAAGAAGCTCGTAAGCACGATCTGAACCCGATCCTCGGCATCGAGGCCTACATGGCCCAGGGCAGCCGCTTTAGCCGCGGCGCCAACGACCGATCGCAGTTTCACCTCACGCTGCTCGCGCAGAACGAGGTCGGCTACCGCAACCTGCTGAAGCTCTCCTCGGCGGCACACCTCGAAGGCTTCTACTACAAGCCGCGCATGGACCGTGAGCTGCTGGCCGCACACAGCGAGGGCCTGATCGCGCTCTCGGCGTGCCCGTCTGGCGAGCTGATGAGCGCCCTCGGCGAAGGGCGCGAGGCCGACGCAACCGCAACGGCCGGCTGGTACAAGGACGCATTCCCGGGCCGCTATTACATCGAGCTGCAGGAGCATGGACAGCAGCAGTTCAGCCGGCTCAACCGGCCGCTCGTCGACCTCGCGCGATCGATGGATCTGCCGATGGTCGTGACGAACGACTCGCACTACACGCTGCCCAATCAGCACAAGTACCACGACATCCTGCTGTGCATCGGCACCAACTCAACGGTCACTGACCCGAACCGCATGAAGATGGACTCTCCGTCCTTCTACCTGAAGAGCGAACAGGAGATGCGCGCGCTCTTCCCAGAGCTGGGCGACGCGTTCGACAACACCGCGCGCATCGCGGAGTCGGTGAACATCGACATCCAGTTCGGTCGCGCGATCCTGCCGGACGCCGGCGTCCCGGTTGGTGTCGAGCCGGTAGACTACCTGCGGCAGCTCTGCGAAGAAGGCCTCTATCGGCGCTACGTCACGCCGACCGAAGAGCAGATCGAGCGACTGCGCTACGAGATCAGCGTCGTAGCCGAGTGCGGCTTCGTCGAGTACATGCTGATCGTGCGTGACCTCGCGTTGTTCGCACGCTCGCAGAAGATCCCGATGGGCGTCCGCGGTTCCGCGGCGGCCTCGATCATCCTGTACTGCCTCGGCGTCACCGACATCGAGCCGCTGCAGTACCGCCTCGTCTTCGAGCGCTTCCTCAACCTCGAACGCCACGAGATGCCCGACGTCGACTTCGACTTCGCCGACGCACGTCGCGAAGAAGTGATCCGCTACGCGTCAGAGCGCTACGGCCGTGATCGCGTCGCGCAGATCGTCACGTTTGGAACGCTCGGCGCGAAGGCCGCGATCCGCGACTCAGGGCGTGCGCTCGGCATGGCCTACGGCGACGTCGACCGTGTCGCGCGCCTGATTCCGAACGCACTGCACGTCACGCTCGAGAAGGCCCTCGAGGATGTCGAGGAGCTGCGCCAGATGGTGCAGGACGAGCCGCCCGTCGCGGAGCTCATCGACACCGCGCGCGGCCTCGAAGGCGTCGCGCGGCATGCGAGCACGCACGCTGCCGGCATCGTCATCTCGCGCGAGCCGCTGACCGATGTGGTGCCGCTGCAGCGTGCTACGTCCTCGAAGGACGACAGCGCAGAGACGTTGCCGACCACGCAGTACGCGATGGCCGAGGTCGCCAAGATCGGCCTCGTGAAGATGGACTTCCTTGGCCTGATCAACCTGACGATCCTCGGCCACGCGGTCGAGCTGATCCACAGCGAGCGCGGCGAGGAACTCGACCTCACGGCATTGCCGGACGGCGACCCGGATACCGCGGCGCTGCTGGCGAACGCGCAGACCTTCGGTGTGTTCCAGATGGAGTCGGCGGGCATGCGACGCTACGTCGCTGAGCTGCAGCCGAAGGACATCCGCGAACTCTCGGCCATGGTGGCGCTGTACCGCCCCGGACCGATGGAGCACATCCCGCGCTACATCGAGGTGAAGCACGGCCGAGCTGCCGCGCACTATCCGCATGCCGACCTCGCCGACCTGCTCGACGAGACGTACGGCGTCATCACCTACCAGGACCAGGTGCTGCAGATCGCGCAGAAGTTCGGCGGCTACACGCTTGGTGAAGCCGACATCATGCGCAAGGCGATGGGCAAGAAGATCGCGTCGGTCATGCTGGCCGAGCGCGAGAAGTTCGTGTCTGGTGCGATCGGCCTCGGCTATGAGCAGAAGCTCGCCGAGCAGGTCTTCGACCTGATCGAGCCGTTCGCTGGCTACGCCTTCAACAAGGCGCACGCATTCTCATACGGCACGATCGCGTACCAGACCGCGTACCTGAAGGCGCACTACTCCGTCGAGTATATGACGGCCGTGCTGATGGCCGCGGGCAACGCCGGCGCGCTCGATCGTGTCGCCGAAGCGATCGCCGAGTGCACGCGACTCGGCATCACCGTGCTGCAGCCCGACGTGAACAAGAGCCAGTACAACTTCAGCGTCGAGCATCTCGAGGACGGCTCGCGAGCCATCCGCTTCGGGCTCGCGCAGATCAAGCATGTCGGCTCCGGCGCCGTCGGGGCGCTGATCGCCGAGCGCGACGCCACGGGGCCATTCGAGCACCTCGAGAACTTCGCGCGGCGTCTCAACACGCGTGAGCTCAATCGTCGCGTGCTCGAGTCACTCGCGAAGGCGGGCGCACTCGACTCGCTCGGCAACCGTTCGAGCATCGTGTTCGGGCTCGACCGCATCCTCTCGCTCGCGCAGCAGGAGCAGCGCCTGCGCGAGACCGGACAGACCTCGATGTTCGACCTCTTTGGCACGCAGGTGGACACGCCGCTGCCGGCGCTCGAACTGCCAACGATCGACACGCCGCAGTCCGAGCTGCTCGGCTGGGAGCGTGAGCTACTCGGCACGTACCTCTCCGACCACCCGTTCAAGCATGCGGCGGGCAACCTCGCGCGCTACGTGACGGCGCAGCTCTCCGAACTGACCGCCGAGATCGCGGGCAACGAGGTCGTGGTCGCCGGCACCATTACGACGGTGCGCCAGCTTGCGACACGGCAGGGCAAGCCATTCGGAGCCGTCGCCGTCGAGGATCTCAGCGGCACCAGCGAGCTCACGATCTGGCCGGAGCAGTTCGCGCGCTACCGCGAGCACCTGATCGACGGGGCCGTGCTGCTGGCGCGAGTCTCGGTTCGCGAGCGCGGCGACCGCCTGACCATCGCCGTTGAGAAGCTCTGCGGCTACGACCT
>JBAXNX010000109.1:0-5425 GCA_037133575.1 Chloroflexota bacterium | reverse complement strand
GAACACATCCACACGCGCGTTGATCACGAGTGGCACACCGAGGCGCTCCGCCGCCACCTTCAGCTGCGCGAGGTGCTCCGCCTGCACGTCGGCGTCGATCACCCCGGACGCTATCACGCAGGCAGTCAGCCAATTGGGGCTCGACACCCCCAATGCATCGAAGGAGTTGGATTGATGGACGCAATAGTAATTTCGACCACGTTCTTCTTGTCGTGCGCGGCAGCGGTGATCGCCATCGCGATCCAGATTGGTCGGGTTGCTCGTGTACGGGCATCGAGCACGCACGAGGCCGTGTATCAGCAGCTGGTGCGTGAGTCGAACGAGGCGCAGCAGCGCATGGCGCAGGCGCTGGATGCGGCGGTTGCCGAGATCAAGTCACTCCGCACCCGCGCCGAGTCCATGGAAAAGCTGCTGCAGGAAGTCGGCTAACGATGCTCTGGTGGCAGCTCGTGCTCGCTGGCGTGCGTGGTCCAGTCCGGGTGATGCCGCATCGCCCAGTCGCGGCGTACGAAGCCGCGCGTGATGCCTCGTAGTGACTCGCGCGTCGCAGGATTGAGTGCCGCGAGGTAGACGTGTCCAAGCACGACCGGGATCGTGGCGAGCGCGAGCAGCGTGTGCCATGAGAACGTCATGCCGGTGATGCCCACCGTGAACACGCTCTTGCTGAACGTGTTGATCCCGAGGATCACACCAGTCCCGAGTAGCCCGATCGTCGCCAGCGCCGAGATCGCTGCGTTGATCTTCTGTCCGGCGTTGAACTTGCCAACGCGCGGCGTCGCCGTGCGTTGGCCGGCCAGTGCCATCGCTTCGTGCTCAAGCCAGCGCACATCGTCATCACCGAACGCCGCGAGCACCTCGGCGTCTCCGCGCATCGAGCGTGATCGCAGCAGGCTCAGCACCACGAGCACGGCAATCACGACCATCGCGAAGCCGAGCAGCACGTGCGCCCAGGCGAACACGCGGAAGCCACCGATCGCCAGTGCCTTCAGTCGAGGCAGGTAGTTCGTCAGGCCAGTGAGCAGCAGCAGCAGAAACGGCACCGCGAGCGCCCAGTGCGCGAGGCGCGTTGGCACCTCGAAGCGCCGCACGAACTCTGCCGCACGAGCCATTGAGTGCGACTACGCCTTGATCCAGGCGTCGACGCGCCAGCCGCGGTCTTCCCAGTAGCCGATGTCCTGGTCGTCGCGGAACTCGATGCGCCGCAGCCACTTCGCACCCTTGTACCCGAACATCCGAGGCATCACGACGCGCAGCGGTGCGCCGCGATCCTGCGGCAGCCTCGCGTCGTCCATGTCGTAGGCGAGCAGCGCGTCGGGCAGCTGCGCCTGCTGCAGTGCGAGTGAGTCGCGGTAGATGCCGCCCATTGAGTGGAACGTGATGTAGCGCGCGTCCTTTGAGGGCTTCGCGCGGTCGATGATCTGCTGTAGTCGCACGCCCTGCCATTTCACGTCGGGCACGGTCCAGCCCTCGACGCAGTGGAAGTCGCTGACCTGCGTGACCGCCGGCAGCCCGCGCAGGTCGTCGTAGGTCAGCGTGAACGGCTGTTCGCACAGACCGTCGATCGTCAGCCGGTACGCGGTGGGGTCGAACTTCGGCGTCGGCACCTCGACGGTGTTCTCGCGCCAGCCCTCGATGCTGCGCTGGCCAACGAGCACGCCCCCATAGCCGAGCACGCCTCCGGCTGCCATCAGCCCGAGAAACTTCGCGCGGGAGATCAGTGAACCTGAAGCCATGGTGGAACCCTCCGTGGTGGGCGTATTCAGGATACGTCCGCCAGTGCAGAAGGGATGCCAGACAGTGCTGGGACGGCGGGTCGGGCTAGCCGATCACCTCGACCAGGCGCATCGTCAGCTCACCGGCTGGCGCGTGCACCTGCACCTCGTCGCCAGCGCTGTGATTCATGACGGCCTGACCCAGGGGCGACTCGATCGAGATCTTGCCCTCGCCGGGGTTGACCTCGTTTGGCGAGACGAGGTGGTACACCTGCTCGCGGTCGGACTTGAGGTTGAGCACGCGGACCGTCGAACCGACGTTGGCCCGGCCGCCCTTCTGGTCGGCATCGATGATCACGGCGTGGCGCAGCTGGTCCTCGATCTGCCGGATGCGGGCTTCGAGGTGCGCTTGCGCGTCGCGAGCCGCGTCGAGCGGCGCGTTCTCGCGGAAGTCCTTGTCAGCCATCGCCGTGCGCAGCAGCTCGGCGATCACTGGCCGCTCCGCCTTGAGCTCTCCGACTTCCTTCTCGAGACCCGCGAGGCCCTCGATCGTCACGTAGTACGCCGAGCCCGCTGCGGGCGCGTCATTCGTACGCTGTGGGGCGCCGGCGATGCGCGTGTAGGGCACCAGGTCGTCGTCGACGAACGACAGTCGTGCCGCGTGCGCCAGGAACGAGCGCACGGGCTCGAGGTGTGCCAGGTCGTTCTGGTCGCCCAGGCGGCGACGCTCCTCAGCGAGGTAGGTCGAGACGTCCGCGCCGGTCAGCTCGGCGAGGTTGCGATCGGCGCCAAACCACTCGGTGAAGCGGTCGACCTCGGGCCGATGGTCGCGCGCTTCCTCGGCGTTCAGACTGCTGAAGAAATGCGCGGCGGCGGCAGCCGTCGTGATGGTCTCGGCCAATGCGGTCTCCGAAAGTGTCAGGGTGCGGTTGTGTGGGTCAGTTGTACCAATCAGTCTAGGAGATCGGCAGCCACCCATGTCAAACCGCGGCTGTTGCACAGAAACTGGTACCCGTGACCGCTGACGGCGACCCTCAGGAGCTCCCCTCTCAGGAGACGCTGCGTGCCGAGGCTGCGCGCCTCGGTCTTGAGCTCACGCCCGAGCAGCTCGCCCAGTTCGCGACCTACGAGGCGCTGATCGGAGAGTGGGACGAGCGTGCCGGCCTCACCAGCGTCCGTGATGCCGAGGGCATCCAGCGCCGTCACTTCGGCGAATCACTCGCGCTGCTGGTCGCGCTGCGCGACGCCGGCGTGCTGCGAGCGGGCAAATCGACCTCGATCGTCGATGTCGGCACCGGCGCGGGCCTGCCCGGCATCCCGATGCGCATCGTCGAGCCGGCCCTGCGCCTGACGCTGGTCGAGGCCACGAGCAAGAAGTGCGTGTTCCTCGAGGCTGCCGTCGAGGCGCTCGGCCTCGACCGGGTGCGCGTCGTGAACGCCCGCGCCGAGGACGCCGCGCGCGATCGTTCGCTGCGTGGACGCTTCGAGGTGGCGACGGCGAAGGCGCTCGCGGCGCTCCCGGTGCTGATCGAGTACACCGTGCCGCTGTTGCGCGATGGCGGCCTGCTCGCCGCCCCCAAGGGCTCTCGCGTGAACGAGGAGGTCGAGGCGTCACAGGGTGCCCTCTACGAGCTCCACGCCGTGCTCGAGCCTGGCCTTCGGTTGCCGCTGCCGGATGATGTCCCACCACAGACGATCGTGATGGTGCGCCGCTCTGGCCCGCTCGATGCGCGCTATCCACGACGTGCGGGCCTGCCCTCGAAGGAGCCGCTGACGTAACGACGAGCCGGGCGCGCGAGGCACGCTACAATCCGCGCACCACGTCCAGGAGGACACCACCACGTCGCTCATCACCTCGATCCGCGAGTGGATCGCCGACCTCATGGCTCCGCGCGGCCCCGGCAGCACCGGCCCTGGCATGGAGGTGGCGCTCGCCATCGCCCTGTGTTCGATGTTCGGTCTGGGTGTCGGCGGCTGGCTCTGGTGGGTCACCTCGGGCCTCGGTGCGGCCGTCGATGGCCGCACGGTGCTGCTCGATGGACGCAGCGTGTTCCTGCGCAGTGCGCTCTTCGGCACCGCCGTCTCGTTCGGCCTCTGGCTCGGCTGGGTGCTCGTCGCGTACGGCGTGTTGCAGCGATCAACGCCGTCCGCGATCTCCATCGAGCGTCTGCTGCGCGAGGCGGGACTCGCTACCGCGCCGCTCGCGCTTGGTGTGCTGATGGTCGTGCCGTACCTGTCGTTTGGCATCGGCATCGCCGTGATCGGCGCGTGGGCCATGGCGATGCAAACCGCGCTCGAACGCGCCACCGGCCTGCGAGGCATGCCCGTGCTCGTCGCGAACGCGCTCGGCTTCGCGCTCTGGGCTGGAGTCCTGTCGTTGATCACCGCAGGCGGTCATACCTTCGCGCCGGGGCCATTCCTCGCGCACGCAGTGTGGGAGTCGGTGGCACGCTTGGTGTCCACCTCGTTGCGATGAGGCCAGCCCAGAACCGACCAGTGCAGATGAGGGACGCATGAACGCAGTCATCCAGGCGGTGCAGCCGTACGAGCTGCACGGCACGCTCTACTTCGCGCTGCGTTACCTCGTCGAGGGCGAGCCGCAGCCGCGCGAGGCGCGGATCTCGCATGACATGGCGTATGCCGAGCCACAAGCCGGTGACCACGTCGATGTACACGCCATCCTCGGCATCGTCGACCGCGTGACGAAGCTCGAGGCCTAACAGGCGCAGCTGCGTAACACCGTCGGTCACACCGCTCCTGTACCGTGTCGCGCGGTGCACGCCAGACGCGTGCCGAACGATGACACCGTGACGACAGGAGACGCCTCAACATGCAGACAACCGACGTAGTGCGCGTAGTCGAAGCCGCAAAGGTCGAGGCCGCCAATATCGGCACGCCTGTCACGATCACCGTGCTCGACCTCGCCGGTGTCCCGCTCTGGCTTGAGCGTCAGGGCGACCCGGGCACCTTCACCTCGATCGTGGCGGACGGGAAGGCCAACGGCGCCCTCACCATGGGTCGAGACTCCTCGCAGCTTGCCGCGATGAACGAGCGCGCCCCCGCCGTGGTGAACGCGCTGATCGCAAGGACCGGTGGCCGCTTCGTCGCCGTCGCGGGTGCCGTGCTGCTGAAGCAGGGCGACGTGACCGTGGGCGCCATCGGCGTCTCCGGCGCGACCGCCGAGGAAGACGAGCAGATCGCGAAAGCCGGCGCCGCAGCGCTCTAGTCTCGCAGCCCTGCGTCGAGGGTGACCCGCTCGGTTGTGGGTGCGGCCACCCTCGATTAGCATGTTTCGACGGTCGCTGCGGCGGCCGTAGCCGTTGTTTCCCAGCGCCCCACGGGCGTGCACGGCGAGCCTTGTGGGCCCGTAGCTCAGCTGGGAGAGCATCTGACTGGCAGTCAGAAGGTCAGGGGTTCGAACCCCCTCGGGTCCACCAACTCACGACACACCTGGCACCGACATTTGACTCCTCCACGACGAGGGGGCGGATGTTTCACGTGAAACAATCGATTCGGTCTACGCGCCTGAGTGACTGACGGGGCTAGGAGATCAGCATCGCCTGACCTCTGGATCGCCAACTGTCGTCCGGTGCTGCACTCAGCCCCCACGCTACCTCGCGGGTGTTCGCGTTGGTGTTGCGGATGCGGCCCCCGGTGCTGGCGCAGTGTTCAGAGCCTGCTCGCACTTCGGGTTGTCGATCACCTTGTTCTCG
>JBAXNX010000108.1:0-5489 GCA_037133575.1 Chloroflexota bacterium | reverse complement strand
TAGGTCATCGCCAGCGCGCGCGTGAACTGCACCGTCCCCGCCTTCGCGATGCCGTACATGAAGTCGCCTCGACGGCCGCGCATACCGGACGGCGACACGACATTGATCACACGCCCACCGCCGCGTTCGAGGAAATGCGGAATCACCTCGCGACAGCACAGGAACATCGAGGTGAGGTTGCCATCCATCCCCTCGTGCCAGTCGTCGAGCGTCAGCTCCGGGAATTCCTTGCCGCGTCCCGCGCCACCGCCGCCCGCATTGTTCACGAGGATATCGAGGTGTCCGAACGCCTCGATCGTGCCGGACACCATGCGCGCGATCTGCGCCTCGTCGGTCACGTCCGTGGACACCGAGTAGGCGCGCCGCCCCTTCGCCTCGATCATCGCGACGGTCGCCTCGAGCGGTACGGTGCGTCGCCCGCTCACCGCGACATCGGCCCCCGCATCAGCGAACGCCAGCGCGATCGCCTGCCCGAGCCCCGTCCCCCCGCCCGTCACCAGCGCCGTCTTCCCCGCCAAACTCAGTCGGTCGAGGACCCCCATCGCACACCTCCCGCACAGCGGCGCGAGTGTACGCCTGCGAGCACGGGTGTGATGATGATCGTTCGGGCGAGTAACAATCTAAGGTCGAGTTACTCCGGACAGGTAGTCAGCAAAGTCCTCAGACAACACGTATTTCTTCGCGTTCCCAGTGGTGGTGTCCTGGGCAAATCCATCGTTGCAGAGAATTCGAAACAGATCGTCCAAGTTCGGATGATCGTCGTAGTAATAGACGAGGGTTTCCTGACCGTTACCCCAATACGACCACCCCCTTCTCATGAGAAGTACCTCGCGCAGGGTCGAAGAGCCCACAAAGTCTGGGCGCATTTCATCCAATAGCTCGGGCATCAGGCCTTCTAATCGCGCGAGTCGATTTGCAGGACCCGTGGGTGCTGGCGAGCGCGTCTCGAGTTCGATGCGAGCGACCTCTTCAGCCTCCGCTTTCCATGCTTGAAGCCTTGTCACTGTGTAGAGGGGTGAATCGGAGTCAACCAGCTTGCCGCAGAGCTGGCACAGCCAGATGCCATTAGACGCAGAACGACGAACTTCAGGTGTCATGTTGGCGTCGTATCGGGGTCCGCCGGGCGCTGCTGCGGCGATATGCGAGGCAACGCCGAGATTCACTGTTCCACCAGTCGACTCGGGGCCACTGGTCAATTGTCGGCAAGCGGGATTCGAACATCGATAGCCGACACGCCGGGCAAGCAGATCCCTCACCGGCTTCAAGAAATCATCTCGAGTATTCATGGCGCCCCTGCCCTAAACCCGCAGCCACCTTCAACGCAGCGTGGCGTTCGCCTCACAGATGCGTGAGCTCGCTACGCCTCACCGAGCAGCGCGACGCGATGCAAGGCACTGACCATCTCGTCGACGGCAGCAGACTGCCAGACGCGAAAGAACGGCGACGTGAGAAGCGCCGTCCATGCCTTGGGCATCGTCGTGAAAGACCGCGTCCGAATTGGTGACGATGCGGTCCTTGTCGAAGACGGACGGCATTTCGGCATAGTGGTACAGGTAGCGCATCTCGGAGGTGAAGAACGCGGCGATCGGGATCGACTGCCACTGCTCGCCACGCTTCTCCCTGAGGAACTGCGCCATCAGGTCGGCGTTGCTATCAGGTGCATCCGCAAGATTCGGCGCGTGCGAGGCTGAGAAGCGCTCGCCGTCACGAGTGAAGACTCGGAGCTCCGCTCCTAATGCCTCGGCGATGCAAGCAATGCTTGGCAGGTCGCGGCGGCAGTCGCTCGACCACTCCTCGACGATCGCAAGAATGCGGGTGGGCGCGTCTGGCTGTGCCGCGAGCCAACTCAGTGCGGCGAGTTGATCCTCGTTCAGCTTGCGCGCATCGCACGCAGCGCGTAACTCTGCGGATCGATCGAGCCGAGCACCCGTGCCACCACTATTCTCGCGGGCAAGGTTCTCCGGCGTCCCGATGTACGAGAGGTACTCGTCGAGCGTTCGGCCTTCGAGGAAGCGGGCTTCGGTCACAACAGCCGGCATGCGGACTCCTCGCGATCAGGTTCAGGCAACGCACTATACGAGCGAGTTGCTACGCCCTGATGCGCAGCTCACGCAGTGTCGAGCGCACTTCGCGGATCACGCGTGCGTATCCACGCTCGAGCACTGCACGACCTCGAACGATGCGTGCGAGGTCTGCGTCGCTCAGCACGCCCGACGCGCGAGCCTCCTCGACGTCCGCTTCGTCTTCCCACTGCGGCACGCCGTCGGTCACCCACAGATCGAGATAGAGGTCGAGGTATGACACCTCGCCGCCCGCCTCGGTGACATCGAGGCGCATGTCCGTGAGCACGTCGAAGCGCGTGCGGCTCGGCGCACCCGCCTCGCGGGGTACGAGGTGATAGACGTTGTACGGACGCCGCGCCCAGAACAGCCCGTACGAATCGACGACGCCATACGACGCCTCGATCGGCAGGCGCACGACAACAAGCCCCGAGCGCACCGCGACCAGCTCGCACTCGAAGCGCCCACCTGTGCCGTCGGGGTGTCGCTTCGCCTCGAACACTCGAGGCGTGCCGGGCGTCAGCGGCAGCCCGCGATAGGTGAACGGCGAGGTGATCACGAGGCTGGCATGATCCACGCGGCGGTCGGCATCGCGTTCGCACTCCCGGCCGGGTCATACGCCGCAACGACGAGCACACCCGCGCGCACCTTCGGGTCCACGAGCGTCCCCACCGCGAGCCGCAGCACGAGCTGCGTCCCGTTCGTCGAGACCGTCACGCGCCGCGTCACGTAGTCGATGCTCACGACCTGACCCTGCGCGGTGGTCTCGCCAGCCCACTTCGCGCCGCCGCCGTCTGCCGCCAGGTGCACCGCGTGCAGTCCGCCGAGCCCGTCTCGCAGCAGCACCTTGAACCCGGGCACCTGCTGCGCCGCACAGACCACCCCCGGCTGCGTCACACCGAGGCAGGCCGACGGCCACAGCACCGCCTCGGCCGCCACGACGGAGACCTCCCGCTGCGGCACTGCCAGCCACTCGGCCATCAGCCCGGCCGCCCGAGCCGCAGCCGGCTCGACCTCGGCGCTCGCGGGTGGCCGGTCGCCGCGCGGCACCGGCACGGTGGTCACGATTGGGGGGACGGCCGCCTCAGGTAGCATCACGCTCGCACTTGGCTCGGCGAGCGGGCTACGGATCGGCTGGCGCACCGCACCACACGCGAGCGTGAGCATCGCGAGGCTGGCCAAGACGCCCAGTTCGAACCGCCGCCGGAGCCCCTGCAACGCCAATAGATTTCGCCCTTTCCTCGAACGAGGCTGCTGGTATGATCGCGCGTGCCTTCGGGCCGGGGTCAATCCCTGTCAGGCGCATCGGCGCAACCCAGGATCGTTCCGCGCGAGAGGAGCCGGCGCACAGGCGTCGGAGCAGGCTATGCCCGCAACAGTGGTGATCGGTGGTCAGTGGGGCGACGAGGGCAAGGGCCGCGTCGTCGACTTCTTTGCGCGCGAGTGCACCGTCATCGGCCGCTACTCGGCCGGCAGCAACGCCGGCCACACCATCGTCAACGAGAAGGGGCGCTTTGCCCTCCACCTCGTTCCGGCTGGCATCTTCTACGGCAACAAGGCCTGCATCATCGGGAATGGCGTCGCCATCCTCCCGACCACCCTCATCAACGAGATCTCCATGCTCGAGGAGCGCGGTGTCGACACCTCGCAGCTCCTGATCAGCGACCGCGCCCACGTCGTCATGCCCTGGCACGTCGTCATCGACAAGCTCGACGAGGCGATGCGAGGCGAGAACGCCATCGGCACCACCGGCACCGGCACCGGCCCCGCCTTCATCGACAAGACCGCGCGCCTCGGCATCCGCACCGGCGACCTCCTCAACCCGGAGGAGTTCGATGCCAAGCTGCGCATGATCCTCGCCTACAAGAACAAGGTCATCACGCAGCTCTACGGCGGCGATCCGTTGGTCGAGGGCGAGATCCGCGACCAGTACCGCGAGTTCGGCGAGCGCCTGCGCGAGTACATCACGAACACCGCCGAGGTCGTCCAGGATGCCCACGAGCGCGGCGAGCAGATCCTGCTCGAAGGCGCGCAGGGCACGCTGCTGGACCTCGACACCGGCACCTACCCGTACGTGACCTCCTCGGTCCCGGCTTCCGTCGCCGCCGGCGCGTGCATCGGCATCGGCCTCGGCCCCACCGCCATCGACCGCGTGGTTGGCGTCTACAAGGCGTACCAGACCCGCGTCGGCAACGGCCCGATGCCGACCGAGCTGTTCGATGCCGACGGCGACGCGCTCCGCAACCACGGCATGGCCCAGGGCACTGCCGAGTTCGGCACCACCACCGGTCGCCCGAGGCGCTGCGGTTGGTTCGACGGCGTGCTCGCGCGCTACACCGCGCGGCTCAACGGGCTGTCCTCGGTCGCGCTCACCCGCCTCGACGTGCTGTCGCAGTTCGACCGCATCAAGGTCTGCACCTCCTACGAGCTCGACGGCTCGCGCGTCTCGACGCTGCCGGCCTCGCTACAGGCGCAGTCCCGAGTGCAGCCCGTGTACGAGGAGCTGCCCGGCTGGAAGTCGGAGATCTCCGACGTGCGCGCCTTCGGCGACCTGCCCGAGGCCGCCCGGAACTACGTGCACCGCATCGAGCAGATCCTCGGCGTGCCCGTCGACATGATCTCGGTTGGCCCGGAGCGCGACCAGGCGATCGTCACCCGCAATATCTTCGGCGGCGCCCTCTAGCGAGGCCTGCTCGAAACGTTCGAGTCAGAGAGAGACACGCGTGAACACGACCATCCTGGCGCTGCATGTCCTGCTGGCCACGCTCCTCGTTGGCCCACAGTTCCTGCTCTTCTTCGCCGTGATCCCGGCCACCTGGCTGATTCCCGACGAGGCGCTGCGCCGCAACGTCACCCGCGTGGTCAACCAGCGCTTCGGCCTGATGTCGATCGTATCGCTGGTTGGGCTCGTCTTCACCGGCCTCGCCATGCTCAGCCTCAGCCCGCTGAGCGAGGTGCGCGACCACATGATGGAACTACGCTTCGGCGTCGTGTTCGGCCTCAAGATGCTGACGTTCCTCGTGCTGCTCGTCGCGATCGGCGTGCATGGCGCGGTCTTCGGCCGACGCATCCGCGCAACCTCGGAAGCCGTCGAGCGTGGCGAGCTCGACCCCGGTGAGCTCGAGGCCGCACGCCGCAACTCGCTGATGTTCTCGATGATCATCCTGCTGCTGTCGGTCGCCGTGCTGTTCATGGGCGTCATGCTCGGGAACCACGACTTCTCGATGCAGCCAATGGGCCAGTAGCGCGCGCGATGGTGCGCACGCTGCCCGACCTGCTGCGCCCTGGCCTCGACCTCGTCTTCGTCGGCATCAACCCCGGTGAGGAATCCGCGCGTCGAGGTCACTACTACGCGCATCCCGGCAACGCCTTCTGGCCCGCCCTCTCCGCGAGCGGCCTCACCACGCGACCCGTGACCACCGAGGACGA
>JBAXNX010000107.1:0-5528 GCA_037133575.1 Chloroflexota bacterium | reverse complement strand
GCGAGGTAGGTGACGCGCTCGGTGTGCACCTGGTGCTCATCGATCTTCGCGCCGCCCTCGGTGACGACGGCGGCGTACTTGATGGCGGCGTCGACGATTTCCTGGGCCGCGGTGACGAGCAGACGTGCGCTCTCGAGGTCAGACATGTTGTTCCCCTCTCGGAACGATGTGACGAGGACGCGGACTAACGCGCCTTCGGGATGAGCACGGTGTAGTCGAGGTCGAGCACGACGTTCTCGTGATAGCGCTCGCGGCCATTGTCGCCGGTGACGCGGAACGACTGCTCCTCGGTGGCCGGGTCGGCGTTCTTCACGCCGACGAGGCGCAGACGCAGCGCGCCTGCGTCGGGGCGGCCAAGGTCGATCTTCTCGATGACATCGGTCCACGCGAAGAGCGTGTCACCGGCGAAGGTCGGATTGCTGTGCGTGCCCGCGTTGAAAGCGAGGATGCGCACGACGTTCTCGAGGCCGTTGAACGAGAGGGCTCGAGCGACGGAGATGACGTGACCGCCGTAGATGACGCGGCGACCGAAGCGCGTGCCCTTGAGGGCGTGCGCGTTGAAGTGCGCGCGCGCGGTGTTCTGGTAGAGGCGAGCGGCCATCTGGTGCTCGGCCTCTTCGATGGCGACACCTTCGATGTGGTGGATACGCTCGCCGGGCTCGTAGTCCTCCCACCAGGCGCGGCCGCCGGTGATGTTCCGATTGAAGTTGGTGAGGTCGAGCTGCGGCGGCACGGTGAGTGCCTCGGGCGCGACGTTCGCGGGGGTCTGCGGAGCGTCGTCGATGCCGGTGGCGACGTCGGGCTCACGGCGGTTCACGAGTACCCAGCGGATGAAGCTGAGCACCTCGTCACCGCGCTGGTTGCGACCGGTGGTGTGGACCCAGACGACACCGGTGCCACCGCTGCTGGACTCGCGACGGCCGAGGATGGTGCTGTGCGCGCTGATGGTGTCGCCGACGTAGACCGGGACGCCGAAGCGCACGTCGGCGTAGCCGAGGTTGGCGACAGCGTTCAGCGAGATATCGGGGACAGACTTGCCGAAGACGGTGTGGAAGACGAGCAGGTCGTTGACGGTCTCGCGCTGGAAGCCGAGAGAACGCGCGAACTCGGCGTCACAGTGGAGCGGGTAGCGATCGGCTGTGAGGGCGATATAGAGGGACTGGTCACCTTCGGTGACGGTCCTAGGCACGGAGTGCTCGATTTCGAGGCCTGTTGTGAAGTCCTCGAAGTAGTTCCCGATCGTCGACTTGTCAGCCACTGAGCCCTCCCCGCCGAGGGCCATTGTATGGGCGCTAGCCGTTGGGAAAAGCCGCCGCTGGCGGTTCTCGCCCTGTACCTGCGGGTCGTGAGACGACGATCCGTGGGTAGCCGGGCGGCGGGCTCTCTCGAACCCGCCGCTCGACGTGGGGCTTCGTGGTCGGATCGCTTAGCTGGTGAGGCGAGCTCGACCACCGCGCCGGAGGGCGCTCTCGAGCGCGGCGGAGGCAGCGAACGTGCCCAGGCCGAGGATCACCGCGGCGATGCCCAGCGCGAAGGCGCCGGCAGCGTCATCCTCACCGTGCGAGAGCATGACCCAGACCTCGGCGCCGACGATGAAGGCGACGACCGCCAATGCGCAGTAGCGGACGTTCCGCAGCGCCCTCGCCGCACCCGACGAGCTCGCCTCGTCACGGCCGGCGTAACCGAGAAATCGGAACGCCTGGTAGACGCCGACGAAGAACGGCACCGACCCGAGGTAGGCGTAGGCGAGGAACGGGTCTCGGAAGTAGATCGTCCAGACGTCGGCGTTCGCGTTGACGCCTTCTAGGTGCGGCTCCCAGAGCATCGCGACCAAGACGACTGCCCCAAACAGCACGACGACTGCTCTCAGAACGACCAACGAAACTTGCTTCATGCAGGCACCTCCCGTGGGTTCGCCACGATCGGATGCTACTGTCATATCTATCGTTTTTCAATAGATAGATATCGATAGACCCTCCAATCTGGAACTTCCCTATTAGGAGGGGCAAGGGCAGCCGGAGAACGGCCTCGATATACTCAGGTTTGACGTGCGGGTGAGGCAGCGCGCAGATGCGCGCCTCAGTTCAGCGGCTTTGGGGGAACGGCACCATGGGAAGCAAAGAACTGCAAGCGCTGGTGGAAGTCCTCCAGAACCAGCTGGCCGAGGGTCACGACGGATATGTCGTGGGTACCTGGACGATCCAGTACGACAAGGAACGCAGCGCCTTCACCTTCAACAAGTGCGAGGACGGCGTGTACTGCGAGGAGCGCCCCGCGGTGATCTCGCTCGGCGGCGACGTGATCGACAAGGGCGGGCCGCTCTTCTAGCGCCTGCTTGTTGGCTCCGACGACCGGGCGTACGCACTGATTGCCACGGGGCTGGCGACTGCCACGGAACGGGACGCATCACATGCCAGCTCGACCGATCCTTCGCATGTACTCGAACCTCGCGCCGCTGCGTGACCCGGTGTTCCTGGGCGCGTTCGCCGGGCGCGGTGGTGGGTCGGCCGCAGCCGCGGTGCAGTACCTCGTGGACCAGTGGGACGCGCAGCCGGTGGGCGAACTCGACCCTGAGGAGTGCTTCGACTTCACCGTGCGCCGACCAGTCGTGCGCCTGGACAACGGCGTGCGTGTGGTGAATTGGCCGAAGAACCAGATCTTCCTGTCGCGCGACGCCACGAGTGGTCGCGATGTGCTGCTGCTGCCGGGCATCGAGCCGCATATCCGCTGGGCCGCGTTCTGCGAGGCGATCACCGACACGCTGCTGGGGGTTGGCTGCCACACCGCGATCATCCTCGGGTCACGGACCGCTGCCCTGCCGCACACGCGACCGGTGCCGTTCCGCCTCGTGACCAACGAGCCGTCGTTCTCCCAGACGTTCGGCACGGAGGCGACGGTCCCAAACTACGAGGGACCGACCGGCATCACCACGGTGCTCGCGGCGCGACTCGCCAAGGCCGAGATCCAGGTCGCCAGTCTCACCTCGCTATCGCCGTTTTATGTTCAGTCCGAGCCGAACCCGAGTGCGGTGATCGCGATCGTGCAGGCAGTCGACCGCGCCTACGGCAGCCAGACCAAGCTCGACGCGTTGCGGGACAAGCAGCGCGAGGTCGATTCGGCGACCGAGGTCGCCGCTGAGCAGGCGACGGAGCTACGAGCGGCGATCACCTCGCTCGAGCAGCAGTACGACCAAGAGCGCGGCATCACGCCGTCGGCTACCGAGGTCTCCCCGACCGAGCTGCCGAGTGGCAGTGAGGTCGTCGCGGACCTCGAGGAGTTCTTCCGGCAGCTGCGCACCGGCGAGGGCGATTCGCCCTCTTCGCCCTGAGCGAAGCGAGCGTCGTTTCGCCCAGAGGCACTGCTGCTATTTGCTCGTGCGTATTAGTGGGCTTCGGGCAGTGGTGTCGTGCTTACCTCGAGTGACTCGTCGTCGGCGTTCGAGTAGCGGGCGATGAGCTCGTGCGGCGGGAACGCGAAAAACATCAGTGGGACGGCGAGCGCCGTGACCGCGCCGCAGGCGAGCCAACCGAGCGTGTACTCACCGGTCGCGTCGACGAGGCCGCCGACGAGCCACGGGCCGAAGAACGCACCGAGCGTTTGCACGAACACCATCGCGCCGTTGACCGACCCGAAGTACTTCGTGCCGAAGTAGTCCGCGAGGATCGCGGGGCGCACGGGGATCGTGCCGCCAAAACCGGGTGCGATCAGCAGCAGCACCAGCATCGTGGGTAGGAGGTCATGCGTGAACGCGAGTAGCGGCATGCCGAGTGCAACGAGCAGACACGAGAACGTGAGCACCAGACGCTTGTCGTACTTGTCCGCGAGATACCCCAGGCCGAGCCGGCCAACGAGGGAGAACAACGTGTAGGCCGTGACGGCGCTCGCAGCGGCAGTCTTCGAGACACCATTGGACTCGAGATACGGAATGATGTGCACGATCAGCGCGGTCGTGCCGAAGCCAACGGTGGCCTGCGCGGCGGCGACCATGAAGAAGGCGCGACTGCGCAGTACCTGGCCGATGGGCGCGCCCCAGAAGACTCGCCGGCGGCGTGTCTCGCCGGGCTGCAGCGCGGCATCGCCGTCCATGGGCTGGTGGTGGTCGGCGGGGCGACCTCGAACGTTGAGAGTCGAGAACATGCCGACGACGAGGATGGCAAACGCGAGGTAGCGCAGCGCGTCGCGCCAGCCTGCGGTCTCGACGAGCCACGCCACGACGGGGACCCCGAGGCCGGCGACGGCGCCGCCGACGGTGAGGTAGCTGAGGGCACGCGCGCGGCGGCGATCGAACCACATGGCCGTGGCGACCTGGCCGACCGGACCGCCCGACGCGCTGACGCCGAGCGCGATGACGAACATGCCGAAGTAGAACTGCCAGAGGTTCTGCATATACGACAGGCCGAAGACGCCGAGCGAGGAAACGATCACGCCAGCGAACAGCGAACGGCGTGGGCCGAAGCGGTCGATCATGATGCCGATGATCGGCGCCGCGATGCCGCCAACCTCGGAGCGCAGTGAGAACGCGAGTGAGACCTGCGCGTTGCTCCAGCCGAAGTCGGCGATGACGGGCTTGAAGATGGTGCCGAAGCCGTAGAAGAACGACGTGCCGATCATCACGACAAGCAGCGCGAACGCGCCGACGACAATCCAGCCCTCATAGATGTTCGGAAAGACACGTCTCAGCATCGCGGTACTCTAGCGGCGCGGCCGCTCCTCGCCCAGCGCAGCGAACGTGATAGCCAGAGCACGGGTGCCTTCGTGCTTCTGGTTTGCTACTCCGGGATTGGGATCGGTGAGTTGACGCCGTCCTCCGAGTAGCGTATTTCATCAGTTGATGAATTCACCTCGACGGCCTGTTCAGCCGCGACGCGCGGCCTCCCCGCCTGCCACCAAGGCGGCGAAGAGTGCTCGTGGGCGACGTGCTGAGGGGGACTCGCGCGCGGACATCCTCGAGGCAGCACGGGAGCTGTTCGCGGCCAAGGGGTTCAAGGCGACGACGACACGGCAGGTGGCGGAGCGGGCCGGCGTCGATGCCGCGCTGATCCACCACTTCTTCGGCTCGAAGCTCGAGCTGTTCAAGGCGGCGATCAACATCGAGCAGATGGCGGCGGCACTGGCGAGTGAGCTCGCGGCATCGAGCGGTGCGGACGCCGCCGAAGGGCTCGTGCGGCTCTACCTCGAACGGCTGTTTCCTGCGCAGGCATCGTCACTGGCGGCGGTGCTGCGCACCGCACTCGGCAGCCCCGATGAGGTGCCGCAACTGCGGGAGATGCTGCACGGCACGATCGTTGCCGTCGCCTCGCGGGCCATTCAGGGCGAGGACGCCGCGCTGCGTGCCGAGCTGATCGGCTCGCAGATGATGGGGTTGCTGCTGATGCGTCACGTGGTCGGCGTCGAGCCGGTGGCGTCGGCGTCCATTGATGACCTCGTGCGATTGCTCGTGCCGCCGTTGCGCACGCTGATAGAAGGTGAGCGGCCGTGAGGCATCGCATTGCGCCGGTGATCGTGGTGGTGGTGATCGCGCTCCTCGC
>JBAXNX010000106.1:0-5533 GCA_037133575.1 Chloroflexota bacterium | reverse complement strand
GGGGAGATGGTGGAGCGGCTGCTGCGCCTGTCTCGCCTCGAGTCCGGGCGCGAGACGATGGTCGAGGAGGTGCTGCAGCCTGCCGACCTGCTGCGCACCGCCGTGAGTCGCATCGAGCCGCTGGCGGAGAGCCGCGGCCGCCGTGTCGAGGCGACCCCCGAGGAGCTACCTACTGTCCGTGGGGACCGCGAGCGGGTGCTCGAGGTGCTCTCGAACGTGCTGGACAACGCCCTGCGCTTCTCACCGGACGGCGGCATGGTCACGGTGCGGGCGCTCGATAGCGGCGACGGCTTCGTGCAGTTCGAGGTGAGCGACGACGGGCCCGGCATCCGCCTCGACGAGCGCCGCCGCGTGTTCGAGCGCTTCTACACCGGCGACCAGGCGCGCGGCTTCGGGGCCGGTACGGGCCTCGGACTCTCGATCGCGCGGCACATCATCGAGCGGCTGGGCGGGCGGATCTGGGTCGCCGACCGGTCACCGGGCGCGACGCTGTGCTTCACGTTGCCGTTGGCGGGCGCGCCCGACGGCGAATAGCGAGCTGCTCTCGCTCCGTTAATCCAGTATTTACGGGCTCCCCGGATGCTCCTCGTGGCTGAGAAGCGGGGGACTGATGGCGGCAGTCGACACTGACGGCGTAGCGAAGCAGCTCACGAACCGGGTACGCATCGGCGACTCGGCGTTCGTGGCGACGGTGACCGCCGCAGCGATGATCGTCCTGCTGGTGACGGTTGGCCTCTTCTGGGAGCTGGGATCCAATGCGTTCCCCGCCTTCGCTCACAATGGGGGCCTGGCGTTCATCTGGAACCTGCGATGGGATCCGTCTCGCGAGGTCTTCGGGGCCGGGACCTTCATCGTGGGCACGCTCATCACCTCGATCGCTGCGTTGATTGTCGCGACAACGGTTGCGGTGCTGGTCGCGGTGTACCTCGTGGAGATCGCGCCGCCGTACATCGCGAGGCCGATCTCGACGGCGGTCGAGTTGCTCGCCGCGGTACCGAGCGTGGTCTACGGACTCTGGGGTGTGTTCGTCCTCGGGATCTTCATTCGTGACATCGGCGGGCCTGTGATTGTCTCGACGCTGGGGTGGATTCCGTTCTTCAACGGCACGCCGCTGATCACCGGCATGCTCTCGGCGGTGCTGATTCTCAGCATCATGATTCTGCCGACGATCATGGCGGTCTCGCGCGACGTCATCGCCGCCGTCCCGCGCAATCAGCGCGAGGGCATCCTCGCGATGGGCGCGACGCGCTGGGAGATGATTCAACTCACCGTGCTGCCGTATGCACGGTCGGGCGTGCTCGGCGCAGCGATCCTTGGGCTCGCGCGAGCCGTCGGCGAGACGCTCGCCGTGACGTTGGTCATCGGCAACCGCGTGGCCATCCCGACGAACATCTTTGCGCCCGGCTACACGATGGCCAGCGCGATCGCGAACCAGTTCACTGAAGTCGAGAACAGCATGCATCGCGCCTCGCTACTCGAGGTGGCGCTCGTGCTGCTCGTGATCACGTTCATCATCAACGCGGTCGCGCGATTCCTGGTCTGGAAGGTCACAGGCGGCCTGCGAGTGGCGGTGCAGGAATAATGGCGAGCACGACATGGGCGGGCGCTGACCCGCTGGCCAGCCACCGCGCCCGACGGCAGCTCATCGACAAGATCATGACTGCGATCATGATCACCGCGGCGATCATTGGGGTGATCCCGCTGGTGCTGATCCTCTTCTACCTGCTGAAGGAAGGCATCCCGGGGCTGAGCCTCGACCTGTTCACGTCGGATCCTCGACGCCCCGGCCTTTCCGGCGGCGGCGTACGGAACTCGATCATCGGCAGCACGATCATGGTGGGCCTCGGGACGGTGATCGGCGTGCCGATCGCGGTGGCCTGCGGCATCTTCATGTCGGAGTACGGTCAGAACCGTGCTGGCACGATGTTCCGCTTCCTCGTCGATGTGCTGGCCGGCATCCCATCGATCACGATGGGCTTGTTCGTGTACTCGCTGCTGGTGCTGCCGATGCAGCGCTTCACGGCCATCGCGGGCGTGCTCGCGCTGGCGATTCTGATCATGCCCATCGTGGCTCGCACCACCGAGGAGATGCTGCAGCTCGTACCGCGAGCGCTGCGTGAGGCAGCGCTCGCGCTTGGTGCTCCACCCTGGCGAACAATCCTCACGGTGATTTTGCCGGCGGCTGTGCCAGGCATCGCAACGGGTGTCGTGCTCGGACTCGCGCGCATCTCGGGCGAGGCGGCACCGCTGCTGTTCACGGCGCTGGGCAACCAGTTCACGAGCACGGACGTGCTGCACGCGATGGACGCGCTGCCGCTGCGCATCTTCGTCTACGCCATCGGACCATATGACGACTGGCACCAGAAGGCGTGGGCGATGAGCCTGATTCTGGTGACCTTCATCTTTGCCATCAGTGCCGGGATTCGCTGGGTGTCGCGTCGTGGCGCGGCGATCCGACACTAAGGGAACAGGAATACGATAATGGCGATCGAGAGCACGAAGCAGGAGCAGGCCACGACTACTGAGTTCAGCGGCGTCCCGGTTGCGGCTCCAACGCCGGCCGGTCGTGGTTCCGTCGGGCGGAACGATGACCTCAGCCAGGTCGCGTTGAAGGCTGATCGCGTCTCCGCGTGGTACGGCGCGAAGCACGCGGTCGGCGAAGTCTCGATGGACATCTACACCAATAAGATCACGGCGCTGATCGGCCCGTCGGGCTGCGGCAAGTCGACGTACATCCGCTGCTTCAACCGCATGCACGAGTTCACCCCAGGCGCGCGCGTCGAGGGCGGCATCTACCTCGAGGGTGTCGACATCTATGACCCAGCGGTCGATCCGACGCGGGTGCGGCAGCGCATTGGCATGGTGTTCCAGAAGCCGAACCCGTTCCCAACGATGTCGATCGTCGAGAACGTGGCCTCCGGCCTCCGCTTCAAGGGCATCACGAACCGTTCCGAGGTCGCTGACCGCGTCGAAGCATCGTTGAAGTCGGCGGCGCTGTGGGACGAGGTCAAGAGCGACCTCAAGAAGCCCGGCATCGCGCTGTCCGGTGGTCAGCAGCAGCGCCTGTGCATTGCTCGGGCGATCGCCGTGGAGCCCGAGGTCGTCCTGATGGACGAGCCCTGCTCGGCGCTCGACCCGATTGCGACCGTGAAGATCGAAGACCTGATGACCAGCCTGGCGGAGCGATTCACGATCGTGATCGTGACGCACAACCTGCAGCAGGCCGCGCGCGTCTCTGACTGGACCGGCTTCATGCTGGCCGGCGACGACGGTATCGGCCGGCTGGTCGAGTACGCGAAGACCGATGAGCTCTTCACGAACCCGAAGGACCCTCGCACCGAGGCGTATATCACCGGCCGCTTCGGCTAGGTCGGGAGGCTCCATGCCGCGCGAGCAGTTCCATCGGAGCATGCAGAACATCCAGGACAATGTCCTGGAGCTGGGGTCGATGGTTGACCGCCAGATCGACCGCTCCATCAAGGCGCTGGTCGACCGTGACGTCCCGCTCGCTGAGGCGGTGATCCGTGACGACGACGAGGTCAACCGCGCGCGGTTCCACCTCGACAACATGTGCCTGTCACTGCTCGCGCAGCAGGCGCCGATGGCGAGCGACCTGCGGCTGATCGTGGCCGTATTCGCGATGGCCTCGGAACTCGAGCGGATGGGCGACCACGCCGAGGGCATCGCGCGCATCGTGGTGATGATGCGCGACGAGCCGCTCGTGAAGCCATTGGTCGACATCCCGGCGATGTCCGTGAAGGCGCGCGAGATGCTGAAGAGCGCGCTCGACTGCTTCGTGCAGCGCGATGTCGAAGGCTCGTACGCCGTCGGTCGCATGGATGATGACGTCGACGCGCTGTACGACCGCGTCTACGCCGACCTGATCGCGATCATGCTGCGCGATAACTCGACGGTGGAGGCATGTACCCGGCTGCTGTGGGTCGCGCACAACCTTGAGCGCATCGCGGACCGGGCGACCAACGTCGCGGAGCGCGTGGTGTTCACGGTCACGGGCATGCTGCCCGAGATGGACGTCTCCTCGTACTAGGTTGACTGGGCTAGGCCGGCTCGAGGGCGCGTCGCACGAGCTCACCACCCGCAGGCCCGAGGTCGAGCGTGAGCGCGAGCTCGCGGCCTCGCTCACTCATCTTCGCCCAACTCTTGCGCAGCACCTCGACCAGCTTCTCGTCGTCCATGCGGTGCGCGTACACCTCGAGCTGCTCGCCGAGGAAGACCAGGCAGAGCGCGTCCTCGAGTGTCTGGACGTCGGGGTCGGTGCGCAGATTGTCCTTGCGGACGATGTGCTGGACCCGCTCGATCAGCTCGAGGTCGTAGCCGACGTCGGTCAGGATGCGGCCGAGCTCGGTGGCATGGACCTCGTGGAGGTAGGCGCGCCAGCGGAGGTAGCCGCTACGCCCCGTGGGGTAAGAGGCTCGTGGCACGGTCCAGCGGCGGATGTGGTGGCCGCGGGCGGCGAGCAGCAACGCCTCGTCGGCATCGGGCCGCAGGCGGCGCACCCAGTCGGTGATGAGGGCCGCGTGGTGGAGTTCCTTGGGCCGGGGCCCGTCGGCAGTCTCGACCGGCGTCGGGTCCTCCGCGTTGGCGGCATCGATCCGGGCGATGGCGAGGTCAAACCGCTCGTCCACGACTCTGCTTTCGTTGCGAGGCTGTGCTGTCTCTGCGATTCTTGACACGCTCAGAGGGCATGCCTAGCATCTCAATGGCAGCATTCCTGACCATCTTAGTCGACAACAGGCCAGGCGCGCCGAGTTACGGCGGAGGGCATCATGACAACCGCTCCCAAGACAGACATTCCCGGTCGCGTCATTCCGATCCTCGAGAGTGAGTTCGACGACTTCGATGTCGAGGCGAAGGACTTCCTCGCGGGGAACCAGGAGGAGGCCAAGTTCATCGGCTTCCGCCTGCGGCAGGGCGTCTACGGTCAGCGCCAGCCCGGCCGTCAGATGATCCGCGTGAAGCTGCCGTTCGGCGGTGTTTCGGCCGACCAGATGGACGTGTTCGCCGAGGTGGCTGAGCGCTTCGCTCCGCTGCGCCGGGGTCACATCACGACCCGCCAGAACATTCAGTACCACCACTTCCCGCTGACCGAGGCAGTCGCGCTGCTGCAGTTGCTCGGCACGGTCGGGCTGTCCTCGCGCGAGGCGTGCTCGAACACCGTGCGCAACGTGACGGCGGATCCGTACGCGGGTGTGACTGACGAGCCGTTCGACATCACGCCGTACGCGGGCGCATTCGTGCGCTACTGGGTGCGTAACGAGATCAGCCAGTTCCTGCCTCGCAAGTTCAAGGTGGCATTCGCCTCGAACGATCGTGACGAGGCGATCACCGACATTCACGACATGGGCTTCATCCCGGCGATTCGTGACGTTGATGGCGTCCCGACCAAGGGCTTCAAGGTCGTCGTCGGCGGCGGGCTCGCGATCATGGCGAAGCACGCGATCGTGCTGCGCGAGTGGGTGCCGGTCACCGAGTACCTGAAGCTGTCCGAAGCGGTGATGCGCATCTTCAACGC
>JBAXNX010000105.1:0-5539 GCA_037133575.1 Chloroflexota bacterium | reverse complement strand
TGCGATCGAGTCCGTCACGCGCGCTTACTCCGAATGTACATAAGTTGCCGCGCTTGCCACGCCCCAGTACAGTGCCCGCATTCCTCGGTCGGCAAAGTGGCTGCCGGTTGAGGGTCGACGTCGGTAACTCGACGACTGGCATGGATGCGGATGATCGATCGCGAGTCGAGCGCGGCACCTTGTGTGCGCGCACGAGCATGCGCGGGGCGACATCGGGGTGAACGGATCCGATGACGACGACTCGTACGCCCATCGCACTGGTCGCTGACGCTGATGCCGACTCCGTCGATATCGCACGCCGCGAACTGCGTCGTCACGGCATGCGCGTCGTTACTGCCGCCACTGGCGAGCGCGCCCTGCGCGTCGCCGAGATGCAGCGTCCTGACCTCGTGATCATCGCGGTGGAGCTGCCAGGTATCCCCGGCCTCGAGGTGCTGCGCCGTCTGCGCGCACGCGGCCCTGTGCCCGCCATCCTGCTCGCCGAGTCGCGAGGTGCCGCACGCGCACTGCGCAGCGGCGATGCCATCCAGAAGCCCATCACCGCCGAGCTGCTCGCCCAGCGCATCCACGATGCGCTCGGTCGGGACGCGGGCGCTCCGAGCGCACGCATCGTCTCCGGCGGAGTCGACATCGACCTGGAGCAGCGCGTGATCACGCGCGACGGCGACCCGATCGCGCTCACTCGCACCGAATGGTCGCTGCTCATCTACCTCGCGGCAAACCAGCAGCGCCTGCTCAACAGCGGCGACATCCTCAGCCAGGTCTGGGGCCCCGAATACCGCGAGGACCTGCAGTTCCTGCGCGTGTGGATCTCCAGGCTGCGCGCGAAGCTCGGTGGCCCCGGCTCGCGCCTGATGATTCGCACCGTGCGTGGGGTCGGCTACATCTTCGACCCTGACGCCTCCGACGCGGTATCCGGCGAGACACAGTCGCCTCGCCGCGCCACGCGCACCAACCGCTAGCACACGCATCGTCCGAGTCGTCCGAGGCCGCGCGCCAGCGCTAGGCCTCGGTGTGGATCGCGTGCCCGCCGAACTCGTTGCGCAGCGCCGCGAGCAGTCGCATCGAGAACGCGTTGTCGTCGCGCGACGCGAAACGCGCAAACAGCGCGGCGGCGATCACGTTCATCGGCACAGAGCGATCGACCGCTTCCTGCACCATCCAACGCCCCTCGCCCGAGTCGTCGACGACGCCGCGCAGCTGCTCGAGCTGCGGGTCGTTGCCGAACGCGCGGATCGCGAGGTCGAGCAGCCACGATCGCACGACACTGCCGTGCGTCCACAGCGACGAGATGCGCTCGAGGTCGAGCGGGTGGTCGTATGCCTCGAGCAGTGCGTAGCCTTCGCCGTACGCCTGCATCATTCCGTACTCGATGCCGTTGTGGACCATCTTCACGAAGTGCCCCGTGCCGACCGGCCCGAGGTGCTCCCAGCCGCCTTCTTCGGTCATCGCGTCGAACAGCGGGCTCGCAATCGAGACCGCCTCCTCCGTGCCGCCGACCATCACGCAGTAGCCGTTCGCCTGGCCCCAGATGCCGCCTGATGTCCCGGCGTCGAGGAAGCGCAGGCCTTGCTCGGCGAGCATCTCGCCTCGGCGCTGCGAGTCGTGGAAGTTGCTGTTGCCACCGTCGATGACGATGTCGCCCTGCTGCATATGACTCGCGATCTCGAGGATCGTCGCCTCGGTCGCCGCGCCCGCAGGCACCATCACCCACACCACGCGCGGCGCGGCGAGCGCCTCGACCAGGCCCTGCAGCGACGGCGCATCGCTACGGTCCGGGTCCGTGTCGTACACAACGACCTCGTGACCCGCGTTCTGCCATCGCGCCTTGATGCCGCCACCCATGCGTCCAGCGCCAACTAGTCCTACCTGCATCGTCAGACCCCCCGCCCTGCATACCTCGAGGTCTATCGCGACCTCGCCATCGACTCGTTGATCTCGAGCTACAGCTCGACAGATTTACAGCCGCACACTCCGCGCGTACGCCAGTGCCAACACGCCGGTCAGCGCGAACGCGATCCCGACAGCCATCATCCCCATACGAATACCCGCGAACTCGATCGCGAAGCCCGCAAAGAATGGCCCAAGCGCCGCACCAACGCCATCTGCAAACGACAGGCGACCGAGCACCGCGCCCGGCCGTGGATCAGTCAGCGAGACGTCGATCCGCAGCGCCGCCAGCAAAGGACTCGAACCACCCACCGAGATGCCGAGCAGGATCATCGCGGCCGCGAACGGCCACGCATGCGTCAGCCCGGCCGCAACGATCATCGCGACCGCGCCAAGCAGGTACAGCACGCCGACCTCCCACAGCCGTTGGCCGTGCTTCGACCGCTGGCCGGCCAGCCACAGCGCGATCGCGGCGGCCACGCCAGCGGGCAACCCGAGGATCAGCGTCTGAGATAGCCGCAGCCCGAGCTCCTCGAGCGCGAACGGCCCGAGCACGACGACGATCCCGGCGAACGCGATGAAGTGCACGAGGGTGACTAGTCCGACGACGGCCTCGGCGCGCCCGCTCACCAGCGTGCGCCAACCGCCCGTCGTCTCGCGGCGCACGTGCTCGGGCGCCTGCAGTCCCACCGAGGCGCGCACCAGCGGCAGCGCCATCGCGGCGGTCACACCGAGTGCGACCCAGAAGCCGGCGTGGCGCTCGGCCTGCTCGGAGACGTACGCCGCGATCGCGAGGCCAACCGCGAGGCCCGCCGACGCGATGATCGTCATGCGCGCGGAGGCCTCGGCGCGCCCCGACTCGTCGGTGTGCTCGCCCAGTGCGCGGAACACGAGCAGCCATGCGAGCGTCGTCCCCGCCGCAAGCGGCGCCATGCCGGCGATGTAACCAGGTCCGGTCTCAATCAGTAGCATCACGAGGATGCCGACGGCATTGAGCGCGATCGCGAGGCTGGCGGCGAACGAGCCGCGCATGTGGTCGGTGACCCAGCCACTGACCGGCGACGCGAGTAGCTTCACCACGCCCCACACACCGAGCGCGAACGCCGGGTACGAGGGCGGTGCGTGCAGCACCTGCACCAGGTAGCTGTTGCTGAAGGCGAACACGATCATCCCGGTCAGCAGATCGAGGCCAAACGCTGACCCCAACGCGCTCCAGACCGCGTTCGTGCGTGCCGACACCTGCGAGGAAGACGGTATCGACACCGGCACTCCGAGCGTTTTCGCGTCCCTGCTGCCCCGGGCTCGACAGTGCTTGCATGATCATCGTTGCGGGGCGCACAGTCTCTCGCGGCATGGGCTTCCCTGCGAATCCCGCTGCCGTGATCACCCCATTACACCGCTGACCGCCAACATGGCGGGCCTCCGAAGGGATCCCCATGCCAGTCGAAGCCGGCCTCGTGCTCATTCACGCCTTCCCCGTAGATTCCTCGCAGTGGGGTCCGCAGGTCATGGCCTTCCGCCACGACCTCCCCGTGCTCGCGCCGGACATGCCCGGCTTCGGCGGCACCATGGATGCTGGCGAGATCATGACCATGGAAGCCGCAGCTGATTATGTCGCTTACCAGATGCGCTTCTCAGAGATGACCAAGGCCGTCGTCGTCGGTCTCTCGATGGGCGGCTACATCGCCCTCGCCTTCGCGAAGAAGTACCCCGAGCTCCTGCAGGGCCTCGTGCTCGCGAACACGCGCTCCGGCGCTGACGACGACGCCGGCAAGGACCGCCGCAAGGCGCTCGCCGACCGCCTCAAGGCCGAGGGCAACGGCTTCCTCGCCGACGCCCCCCCGCCCCTGCTCTCCGCCACCGCGCCCGAGGCAATGCTCGAGCGTGTGAAGCGCGTCATCCGCAGCCAACCCGCCGAGGCGATCGCCGCGGCGGCACTCGGCATGGGTGCACGCCCCGACCTGACGCCCGACCTCGCCAACATCAAGGTCCCGACGCTCGTCATCACCTCGAGCGGCGACACGCTCATCCCCGCCGACGCGACCAAGCCGATGGCCGAGCAGATCCCCGGCGCGCAGCTCGAGGTCATCGAGGGCGTCGGCCACCTCTCGAACATCGAGGGTGCCGAGGAGTTCAATCGCATCCTCCGCGAGTTCCTCGTGAAGTGTGACGTCGACCTCTGGTCTGGCGGCACGTCCCCGTCCGGCGAGGGCCGCGGCTAACTCGCAGTCATTCGCGACACAAGAAAGAGCGGCGCCCGATGGGCGCCGCTCTTCGTTTCGCTCGTTGCTACTCGACTACTTACCGGCGAGGAACCTTCGAGGCACTTCACGGGTCAGCATGTCGACCTGCTCCTGCGTGATGCCGATCTCCAGCATCCCCGGAATCGCCACCTTCGAGAGGTGCAGCATTCCGTCCGGGTTATACGTGAAGTAGTTCGAGGTCGGCTCGGTCTGCCCCGGCTTGAGCCACACCGCCGCCCAGCCGTCATGACCCACCATCAGCTTCTCGCCCCACCCGCGGTCGAGCAGCGTCTTCAGTGTCTGGTTGCGCTGCTCCCACGTCGGACGCGGCGCTCGCCCCGGGTACCGGTCGATCGAGACGTATACGCCTTCCTTCAGCAGCGATTCGAGGTAGTCGACATCGGTGCTGTCGCCGGAGTGGCCGATGCACACGCGGTCCATCGGCGCGCCCTCTTCCTTGAAGATGCGCACCTGCGTCGTCCCCATCTGCAGCGAGGCGTTGTGGTGCGTGCTGATCGGGCAACCAGTGCGCGCCGCCGCTCGAGCCGCCGCGCGCAGGATGCGCACGTGCGCCTCGGTGAAGCCCTCGATGTCATTCGCGACCTTGATCGCGCCCGCTCGCACCGAGGTGTGCCCGATGCCCTGCTCGATCTCGCGCACGAAGATATCGGCCGTCGCATCGACGTCGCGTTCCATGATCGAGCGCGGCGGGTCACGCCAGATGCCGGTCGCCGTGACGACCTGCAAGCCCGAGCCCTTCGAGGCCTCGACCATGAACTCGATGTCGCGCCCCAGGTCAGGTGTCGTCAGGTCGATGATCGTGTCGACGCCGCCCTCTTTGATCGCGCGCATGCGCTTGATCGCATAGGCCATCGTCGCCGCACGGTCGTACAGCCACGGGTAGTGCGCACTGTCCTCGCCGTTGCTCACGATCACGTGCTCATGCGACAGCGTGAACCCGAGCTGCGAGTCCTCGATCTCCCCCAGCACCGTCTGAATCTTCGTCACGGTCGGCCCCCTCACCACGGTTGAAGCGAGGCGCACACTACGGCAGCCGACGACGCCTTGAAAGCCTCGAGGCCCCTCGCGTGCCCCGCACTCGCTCCGCCACGCCAATCCCGCTCAGATGCCACCAATCGAGCGGGACGGCTCCTACCCCAAGTCTCCCCGCCTTCGGGGTGTGCGCGCCAAGGGACAACAGGGCGGCGAGGAGGGCACATGGAGCCCGCCACTCGGTGCGTGTTGACGCGCCGAGCACACCTCCGTCAGTCTGCGCACGCTCGCCGAGGGGCTTCGGCGTTCTAAGGTGCGTCGTCGTGCGTTCGCTCCTCCGAGGCATTGCGAGCCTCGTCGCTGCCGTCTCCGTCGCCTTCGTCCTGATCGCACCGGCCTCCGGCGCGACAGAC
>JBAXNX010000104.1:0-5584 GCA_037133575.1 Chloroflexota bacterium | reverse complement strand
GGTTGCGGCGACGCGACCGGCGGCCAAGGCGGCCTCGAAGGCCGTGGCGAAGAAGGCTGCTCCGACTCGACCCGCGGCCAAGCCAGTCGCCAAGAAGGCGGCCGCGACTCGTCCGGCGGCGAAGCCCGTTGCGAAGAAGGCTGCAGCGACGCGACCTGCTGCCAAGCCGGCCGCGAAGAAGGCGGTCGCCTCGCGCGGTACCGTAACGAAGACTTCGAAGGCGGCTCGTCCCGCCTCCAAGGTTGCGAGCAAGACAGCGAAGACCGCGGCGAAGTCGACCAAGACCGCCGCTCGACGGGCGGGTGGACGTTGACGACTCCTGAACCTCGGTTCCAGCAGATGGCGGTGGAAGACTTCCGCCTGACCAAGGAGCCCTTCTACCTGCCGATCGACGACGAGATCGAGCTCTTCGAGACCGCGTACGCGCAGAACGTGCCGGTGCTACTCAAGGGCCCGACCGGCTGCGGCAAGACTCGCTTCGTCGAGTACATGTCGTGGCGTCTGCACAACCACCTCGGTGACAAGGCGGCCGAAGGCGTGCCGCTGATCACCGTGGCGTGTCACGAGGACCTCACGGCGTCCGACCTCGTCGGCCGGTATCTCCTCGAAGGTGACGAGACGCGGTGGATCGACGGGCCGATCACGCGCGCGGTGAAGACCGGGGCGATCTGCTACCTCGACGAGATCGTCGAGGCACGCAAGGACACGACCGTCCTGATCCACCCGCTGACGGACTACCGGCGCCTGCTGCCGATCGACAAGCGCGGGGAGCTGCTCGAAGCCGCTCCCGGCTTCCTGCTCGTGCTGTCCTACAACCCGGGCTACCAGTCCGCGCTGAAAGACCTGAAGCACTCGACGCGCCAGCGCTTCATCGCGATCGAGTTCAAGTACCCGCCTCGCGAGCAGGAAGCGCAGATCATCCATGTCGAGTCGGGCTGCTCGACGGACATGGCTGATGAGCTGGCGAAGCTCGCCGAGAAGGTGCGCAACCTGCGCGAGCACGGGCTTGCGGAGGGTGTCTCGACTCGTCTGCTCGTGTACGCGGGCAAGCTGATTGCCAACGGCATCACGCCGCGGCGTGCGTGCCAGGTGGCGGTCGTCTGGGGTCTCACGGACGACGTCGAGGTACAGCAGTCGATCGAGGAAGTCGTCACCTCGATCTTCCCTGAGTAGGGCGACCAAGCGGGAATAACCAACGGGTCCGCCATCGGCGGGCCCGTTGTCGTTTCGGCACGGCCTCAGGCTGTGCATGGCATGATGGCTATCTACGGATGGAGTCGCCGCGATGAGCGTTGCAGACACCCTGGCGGATCGATACGACGCGGAGCTGCAGTCGCACGGTGTCGGCCTGCGCGACGAGTTCCTCGAAGCCGCGCGCGAACTTGAGGACATGCTCACACCGGAGGACTTCGAGGTGTGGGCCGAGCGGGGCGCGGTGCTGGCCTCGCAGTCGCTGCGCTCCTGGGAGGCGGCGGTCGAGTTCTTCCGTGCGAGCCCCGAGGTGTCGCGACTGATCCCGTTCGACCTGCTGGTGCGCTGGAGCGAGTCGGCGGAACGGCTCTCGGAGCAGTCGCCGCTGGTGGCGGCCGCGTACCTGCGTGCGACGCCCGCGGTGGTGCAGGCGCTGCCGGCCGACCCTGACTTCGACATCGGTATCCAGGGCGAGAACATCACGCAGCAGACCATCATTCGCACCGACCTCGACTCATGGGCGATGGCGGGCGAACGACTGCACCAGGGCAACTGGAAGTCGATCGCCCTGACGGTGCTGTTCTTTGATGAGAGCCCGAAGATCTTCAGTGGGCTCTCGATGCCGCAGGTCGACCAGCTGGTCGACGTGCTGGTCGTGCTCGCGGAGCGGTCATACCAGCTCGCGACGACCTGCCTCGAGGCTTCCGGTGCGCTGTTCGAGGAGCTCGACTTCCACGACCGCGAGCCGTTCCTGCAGTTCGCGGCGGCGCTGAGCCGCTCCTCGTGGGCGGACACGCGGTTGTACTTCGAGCGCGGCCCGGAGCTGGTCTCGCGGATCGAGATGGAGCAGCGCGGCGCATTCCTGCAGCTCGCGGCGCGCGTGGTGCAGAGCGCGGGGCGCCAGGGCTTCCCGCACTTCCTCGAGACTGCCGCAGCGATGGGCGAGGTCCCGGTCAACGAGCACGAGACGATGATGCGGCTGGCGCAGTACCTCGCGCGGCGCAGCCCGGTGGCGGCGATGGCGTTCCTGCGCTCGGTGCCGTTCGTGCTGACGCGCATCACCTCGGAGCAATTGGAGCAGTGGGTCGAGCCCGGCGCGCGACTGCTGTTCGACGAGGGCAACATCGAAGGCGCTGAGGCGTACTTCAAGATGCAGTCGACCCGTGCGGAAGGGACGCTCGCGTCGCTGTCAGCGCGCGTGGAGCTCGCGAGCATTCACGGGCTGCTGCGCATGTATGCGAAGGCGCTGACCGGATCGACGATCGCGATCCGCTCGACGGAGGAGCTGGTCGACCGTGGCATCGGCTGGGTGACCCAGTCAATGGCGACGACGGAAGGCACCTCGATCTTCCTGCCGCCGTTCGTCGGCTCGTTCCCGGAGCAGCCCTCGAACTTCCAGTCTTACAAGGTGTTCACGACGCACCAGACCGGGCGCATCGAGTTCGGCTCGTTCTACTACCGCTGGGGCGTCGATGGTGCGTATGCGCCGACGAGCATCGAGGAGCGATTGCCTGACGCGCCGAAGCGCGAGCGCGACGCGATCACGGACATGGAGCGCTTCTTCGACCTGTTCGAGGTGCGCGACCTGATCGCCTCGCTGTTCACGGTGGTCGAGGACACGCGTGTCGACGCGGCGGTGGCGCGCGAGTACCGCGGCATCACGCCGTGGCTGCGCCGCCTGCAGTCGATCGAGGCAGAGCGCCGTCCCGACGTGCGGTCGATGAGCCTGCGTTCGGCGTTCGTGGAGAGCATGCTGCGCTCCTCGCTCGGTCGGCGTGACGCGATCCGATGGCCGAAGGACCTGATGGAGTCGCTCGGCACCGCCCTCGATGCACTCGCGGTTGTCGAGGAGCCGAACGCGACGGTGCAGGACTCGGCGGAGGTTGCGGGCGCGCTGTACGACATCGCGGTCTCGATGCCGAACATCCGGAACCCGTTCAACGACGAGGACTGGGAAGAGCCACCCTCGGACTTCGGTGAGCAGGCCCAGATGCCGGGTGGCATGGGCCAGACGCAGCAGGATCTCCCCGAAGACAGCGAGGAGCAGGAGTTCGAGGTGCCGGCGCAGCCGGAGTTCCGTGGCGACTTCAAGCCAGAGCTGGTGCAACTGCTGTCGCGACTGCGCGATCAGGCGAGCGGCGAGGCGGGCGACGGCGAGACGCTGTCGAGCGACCAGGTGATGGACGCGCTCTCGAAGTCCTCGGAGGTCGGGTTCCCCGACGCGTCTGAGGGTGACATGGCGGCCTCGATGGGCCAGTTCCTGAGCAACCTCGAGAAGGAGGCGGCTGCGGCCTCGAAGGCGAAGCAGCAGCGCGACAAGGACGGCGAGGAGCAGGACGGCGAAGGCGGCGGCGACGAGGGTGGCTCCAGCGACAAGGGCCCGGAGATCACCTGGACGTACTACGACGAGTGGGACTTCCGCGCGTCGGACTACCGCCCGCGCTGGTGCCGCGTCGGTGAGCGCATCGGCGACGAGGGCACGCTCGACTACTACCAGGAGACGCTGCAGAAGCACCACGGCCTCGTGGTCGAGACGCGCCGGCAGTTCGAGTTGATGCGCCCGGAGACATTCCGTCGCATCAAGCGGCTGGAAGACGGCGAGGAGATCGACCTCGACCGCGCGATCGAGTTCATCGTCGACAAGCGTGCCGGTGTCGGCCCGCTCGCGCAGGTGTACTGGCGGCGCAACAAGGTCGATCGCGACGTCGCTGTCGCGTTCCTGATGGACATGTCTGCCTCGACGGATGAAGAGGTGGAGAAGCCGCGCTCGACCGACCGTGTCGATGGCAGCTTCCAGGGCGATCCTCGTAACTACTTTCAGTGGCTGGCGGAGCGGCGTGCGAAGCAGATTGCGGAAGCGCCGAAGCGCATCATCGACCTCGAGAAAGAGTCGCTGGTGCTGATCGCCGAGGCGCTGGAGGCGATCGGTGACTCGTACGGCATCTACGGCTTCTCGGGCTACGGTCGTGACAACGTGGAGTACCACGTGATCAAGGACCTCGGCGAGAAGTTCGGCGACCAGGTGCGCAAGCGCATCGACAAGGTGCAGCCGGTGCGATCGACGCGCATGGGACCGGCGATCCGGCACACCATCGCGAAGATGGAGCAGTACGACGCGAAGGCGAAGATCCTGATCCTCGTCTCCGACGGACGGCCGCAGGACCACGGCTACGGGCGCGACCGCACGGAGAAGGAGTACGCGGTGCACGACACGCACCAGGCACTCCTCGAGGCGAAGCGCGTCGGGATTACGCCGTTCCTGATCACGGTCGACAAGGAAGGGCACGACTACCTCAAGGACATGTGCTCCGACGTGGGGTACGAGGTGGTCGACGACATCGAGCAGCTGCCGCGGCGGCTGACGTCGCTCTATCGCGTGCTTTCCGCCGAGTAACGCGGTGAGCGCTTCGCTCGCAGATGACGAGATGCAAACGGCGACCCCACAAGGGTCGTCGTTTGAGGTCTTGCGGGTTGCGCTGCGACTCGGACTGACCTCGTTCGGCGGGCCAATCGCACACCTCGGTTACTTCCGTGCCGAGTACGTCGAGCGGCGACGGTGGATCGACGAGCAGTCGTACGCCGACCTCGTGGCGCTGTGTCAGTTCCTGCCGGGGCCGGCGAGCAGCCAGGTTGGCATCGGCATCGGGATGCTGCGTGCGGGCTTCCTCGGCGGACTGATGGCGTGGATCGGGTTCACGCTGCCATCGGCGCTCGTGCTGATCGTGTTCGCGCTCGGGCTGCGAGCGGTGGATGTGTCCGATGCGGGCTGGCTGCACGGATTGAAGATCGTGGCTGTGGCCGTGGTGGCGCAGGCGGTGTGGGGGATGGCGCGCACGCTCACGCCCGATCGGCCGAGGGCGACCATTGCGATCCTCGCTGCTGTTGGGGTGCTGGCGGTGCCGAATGCGCTGGTGCAGATCGGCGTGATCGCCGTGGCAGGCCTCGTGGGCTGGCGGTTGCTGGCGAGCGATGTGGCGAGCTCGGACGCGACGCAGCTGCGTGTGGGGATCTCGCGGCGCGTGGCGATCGGCGCGTGGGTGGTGTTCGCGGGGCTGCTTGTGGCACTGCCGGTTGCGAGGCAGCTTGTGGCGTCGCACACGCTCGAGCTGGTGGACTCGTTCTTCCGTGTCGGGTCGCTCGTGTTCGGCGGCGGGCATGTGGTACTGCCGTTGCTGCAAGCAGAGGTCGTGCCGCCGGGCTGGGTGACGCGCGAGCAGTTCCTCGCTGGCTATGGCGCGGCGCAGGCCGTGCCCGGGCCGCTGTTTACGTTCTCGGCGTACCTCGGTGCAGTCGAGGGGCCGACGCCGAATGGTGTGGTCGGTGGGTTCGTCGCCTTGCTCGCGATGTTCGCGCCGTCGTTCCTGATGGTGACGGGCGCGCTGCCGTTCTGGGA
>JBAXNX010000103.1:0-5591 GCA_037133575.1 Chloroflexota bacterium | reverse complement strand
TCGAGGTCCTTCGCGTCGTGCGCCACCAGCGGCGGCACGTCGAGCGGCGACGGCAGGTAGTCGATGACGGCGTCGAGCAGCAGCTGGACGCCCTTGTTCTTCAGTGCGGAGCCGCAGAACACCGGGTAGATCTTGCCGGCGTTGCAGGCGCGACGCGTCGCGTCCTTGAGCTCATCGATGGTGAACGTTTCACCCTCGAGGAAGCGGCCCATGAGGTCGTCGTCGTTCTCAGCGACGCGCTCGACGAGCGCCTCGCGAGCCGCAGTCGCCTCGGCGAGCAGGTTCTCGGGTACGTCGCGCTCGACCTGGTTCTCACCACGGTCGCCCTCGAAGTAGTAGGCCTTCATCTTCAGCAGGTCGATCACGCCGAGGTGCTGATCCTCAAGGCCGATCGGAATCTGCATCGGGACCGGAATGGCGCCCAGGCGGTCGACGATCATGTCGACACAGCGCTGGAACGAGGCACCAGTGCGGTCGAGCTTGTTGATGAAGCAGATGCGCGGAACGTTATAGCGGTCAGCCTGGCGCCACACAGTCTCGGACTGCGGCTCGACACCGGCGACGCCATCGAAGACGACCACACCACCGTCGAGCACGCGCAGCGAGCGCTCTACCTCGACCGTGAAGTCGACGTGGCCCGGGGTGTCGATGATGTTGATCTGGTGGTCGTTCCAGGTGCAGGTGGTCGCGGCGGACGTGATCGTGATGCCGCGCTCTCGCTCCTGCTCCATCCAGTCCATGATCGCAGTGCCCTCGTGCACCTCACCGATCCGGTAGGAACGGCCGGTGTAGTAGAGGATGCGCTCGGACACGGTCGTCTTACCCGCATCAATGTGGGCAATGATTCCGATGTTGCGTACCCGCTCAAGCGGTGTCGTACGGGGCATCTACTCAGCGTCCTTCTCTGGTAGGCCGGAGAACATCAACCGCCTCGATGACTCGAGGCGGCCTGCGTTCACGCGACCGGCGTTACCAGCGGTAGTGCACGAACGCACGGTTGGCTTCCGCCATCCGGTGCGTGTCCTCGCGACGACGAATCGCCGCGCCTGTGTTGTTTGCAGCGTCCATCAGCTCGGACGACAGCCGCTCAGCCATCGAACGGCCACCGCGGTTGCGCGCACCGGCGAGGAGCCAGCGAATCGCGAGGGCCTGACGGCGCTCGCTGCGGATGTCGACGGGAACCTGGTAGGTCGCACCACCGACGCGGCGCGGCTTCACTTCGATCACCGGCGTTGCGTTGCGCACAGCCTGCTCGAAGACATCGATCGGCGAGCGACCAGTGGCCTGCTCGAGACGGTCGAGTGCTTCGTTGACGATGCGCTCAGCGGTGCTCTTCTTGCCGCTGTACATCAGCTTGTTGGTGAACGAAGTCACCAGACGCGACTGGAAGCGCGGGTCCGGCAGAACCGGGCGCAGCGGAGCGCGATTGCGACGAGCCATATCGGTGTTCCCTGTCCTCGACTATCCGCGCCGGGTGCCGTACTTGGAGCGACCGCGCTTGCGGTCCTTCACACCCTGCGCGTCGAGCGCGCCACGGATGATGTGGTAACGCACACCCGGGAGGTCCTTCACACGACCGCCGCGGATCAGCACAACGGAGTGCTCCTGCAGCGTGTGACCTTCACCGGGGATGTATGCGGTGACTTCGATCTGGTTGGTGAGACGGACACGCGCAACCTTGCGTAGTGCGGAGTTCGGCTTCTTCGGAGTGACGGTACGGACCTGCGTGCACACGCCGCGCTTCTGGGGCGAACCCTTCGGCGAGCGAGTCGTGCGCGACTTCAACGCGTTGAAGCGGAAGCGCAAGGCCGGAGCCTTCGTCTTCTTGATGACCGGCTTGCGGCCGTGTCGAACCAGCTGATTAATCGTCGGCACTGGAACTCCTGCCGTCTCCGAACAACACCACGCTCAACCGCGACTCTGAGTACGGCTGCCGACGTTGACGGCATCCGTATTCAGCATGCATCCCACGTGAGGAGAACCTCGCTGCGGGCAACAACAACGGCCGGAAGCTCCACGGTTGAGCCTGTCGCGACTGTGTGCTCTCGCGAGCACTGACCGTCGCCGGTCCTCACCGAGTCCACGCTACCGACCGTCATCACGGTCAAACCGACACAGCGCAGTACGCCGTCTTGGTTACGCGAAAGGGAAGGATATGGGTGCCCCGAATGTGTGTCAACGACACCACATCCAAGTCCCAACTGTCACACGGCCAATTAGAGCCGTAATAACCGAGTAGGTGCATATACACCTACTCCTATCCTACCGGCGGAAGAGCACCCGACGGTACGCCTCGCGATAGGCGGGAAGCTCCGGACGCTCGGTCTTTGAGCGGTCGGCAGCCTCGCGCCACTGCTTCAGCGTGTCCGCCTCGGTACGCCCGCGCATCTGGGAGGTGTGGGCAAGAATTGCCCGCACCTTCTTGCGCAGCACGGGCTCGATATCCACATAGAAGTCCGGGTCACCGGTGTTGGCCTGGCCCCCGAGAAGGAGTGCCAGCGGACGGTGCGGCTCGAGGCCCTCGTCCTTATGTTCTGGGTGGTAGAGATGGTCATCGGCCGCCGGGAAGATACCGTCGTAGGTCGAGCGACCCACGTTGCGGTGGTCGCGGTGGTTAAAGCCGGGGCGGAAGCCGTCCCAGGTGATTACCAGCTCCGGACGGCGCTTTCGCATCTGGTAGACAATCAGTTCACGTAACTCATCATTATCGAGCACCCCGCCGTCGTGGAACCCGAGGTAGATCGGCTCGTTGGCGCCGAGGATGCGCGCGGCCTCGCGCTGCTCCTCCTCGCGCTCCCCGGCCAGCTGCTGGCTCGTGACCTTCGGGTCCTTGGTGCCCTTGTTCCCGCTCGTCACGACCATGATGTCGACGGTCCAGCCGGCCGCCGTCAGCACGGCGACGGTGCCGCCGCACATGAACTCGCAGTCGTCGGGGTGGGCGGTGATCACCATGGCCCGCCTGGGCTCGATGGCCGCGAACAGCTCGGCGGGCGTCGAGGCCGCCTCGAGCCGTGCATTGGTCTGGTTGACCACGGATCCTCCGGCTAGGCCCTACTCACCACCGCGGGCGCCACGCGCTCCGCGATCAGGGCCGAGTACTGGTCGAGCAGCGCGGACGCGACCGACTGCCACGAGTATGCCTGCATCGCCTTCGCAGCGTTGCCGCCGAGAGCGTCCCGCAGCGGGATATTCTGGAACAGCAGATCGAGCTTTTCCGCGAACGGGCCCGGGCAGCGCCACGGAATGAGGTAGCCCGTCCGCCCATCCGTAATCGTCGAGGTCAGCCCTCCCACCCGCGAGGCCACCACCGGGATGCCGCTCGCCATCGCCTCGACGGCGACGAGGCCGAACGACTCGTAGAAGGACGGCACCGCCACCGCATCAGCCGCCTGGTAGTAGAGCCGTAGGCGCTCGTGCGGGACGGCGCCGACGAGGTGCACGCGATCCTCAATGCCTAATTCGCGGGCCACGGCCAGCAGCCGCTGCTGCTCGGCGCTCGCGCGCTCGTCGCCGCCGACGAGCACCAGGCTGACGTGATCCTGCACGGTCATCTCGGCGAGCGCCCGGACCAGGATGTCAAAGCCCTTCAGCGGCTCGATACGGCCGACTGCGAGCACCAGGCGGTCATCCGCGGGGATCCCGAGCTCGGCACGCGCAGCCGCTCGGTCGCCCTGCTGGAAGAGCTCGAGGTTCACACCGAGCGGAATCACCGCAACCTTGGCCGGCGGCACGCGGTAGAGCTGCTTCAATAGCTGCCGCTCGTGATCGGTCGCCGCAACGATGCGGTCGAGGGCATGCACGACACGGCGCTCGGTCTCGAGGCGCTCTGGCGACTCGTGCTCGGACGCGCGGGCGCGCAGCTTTACGTCGCCAAGCGTGTGGAACATCGCGATGTGCGGCACGCCCCAGCGCTGCACCAGCAGGTCGCCGGCCGCCACTGAGAGCCAGTAGTGCGAATGGACGAGGTCGTACTCGACGCCCTCGCTGGCGCGGAACGCCTCGACGCCATCAGCGAAGGCACCGACCAGCGGCGGCAGCTCTTCCTTCTCGAGACGCTCGACCGGGCCGGCGGTGATGTTGATCAGCCGAGCACCGTTGCCGAGCTCTTGGATCTCAGGCGTCTCAGCATCAGTGCGGCGAGTGAAGACGTCGCACTCGACGCCAAGGGCGGCGAGCTGCGCCGCGACCTCCCGCACGTAGACGTTCATACCGCCGGTCTCACGGCCACCCAGCGCCGCGAGCGGCGAGGTGTGCATTGAGAGCATCGCAACGCGCATGGACGCTGCTCCTAGTGGGTGATGGGCCGGATCAGTCCCAGGAACTCCTGGCGGGTGTTCTGCTCTTCGCGGAAGCGGCCGCGCATCGCGGAGGTGGTCATGGTCGCGCCGGGCTTCCGCACGCCGCGCATGGTCATACACAGGTGCTCCGCCTCGATCACAACGCCGACACCCTTGGCGCCGAGCACGCTCTCGATGCAGTCGGCAATCTGGCCGGTGAGCCGCTCCTGCACCTGCGGACGGCGAGCGAACACATCAACCGCGCGGGCGATCTTGGAGAGGCCAACGATCTTGCCATTGGGCAGGTAGCCCACGTGGGCCTGGCCGTGGAACGGCAGCAGATGGTGCTCACACATCGAGTAGAAGGGAATCTCGCGCAGGATCACCATCTCGTCGTAGGACTCTTCGAAGGTGACGCCGAGGATGGCGACCGGATCCTCGTCGAGGCCGGCGAAGATCTCCTCGTACATGCGCGCAATGCGGGCGGGCGTGTCGCGGAGGCCCTCACGGTTGGGATCTTCACCGACGGCCGCGAGCAGCTGCACCACGAGGCGCTGCACCTCGGCGTGATCGACACGCGAATGAGTCCCAGAGGTCACTGGCGATACCTCACCTAGCCGGAAGGGTCGGGAGACGATCCTAGCACGCACGACATGACGCCGCGCGCGCTGAGACGCGGACGAGCTAGCTCCAGCCCAGCTCTCGCTCGACGGCGGCGAGGTTGGCCGGAGCCTGGTGCTGCACCGCCTCGATCTTCAGTGCGGTGTCCGGATCCTTCAGGCCGTTGCCGGTGAGGATGCAGACGGCGATCAGCCCCTCGACCCGCTGACCTGCGGCGACCTGCTTGATCAGCCCCGCGAGCGAGGCAGCCGAGGCCGGCTCGCAGAACAGCCCCTCATCCGCAGCGATGCGGCGGTACGCCTCGAGAATCTCGTCGTCAGTGACCGAGTCGATCATGCCCTGTGACTCGTCGCGCGCGTTGACCGCGCCTTCCCACGAGGCGGGGTTCCCGATGCGGATCGCGGTCGCGATCGTCTCCGGATTCGCGACCGGGTGACCGAGCACCAACGGCGCCGCACCAGCAGCCTGGAAGCCCCACATCTTGGGGAGCTTCGTAGAGCGCTCGGCCTGGCGGTACTCGTTGAAGCCGCGCCAGTAGGCCGTGATGTTGCCGGCGTTGCCGACGGGAATGCAGAGCAGGTCAGGCGCCTCGCCGAGGTCGTCGACGATCTCGAACGCCGCAGTCTTCTGGCCCTGAATGCGGTACGGGTTCACCGAGTTCACCAGTGCGATGCCGGGCCGCTCGCCGAGCTG
>JBAXNX010000102.1:0-5687 GCA_037133575.1 Chloroflexota bacterium | reverse complement strand
GAGATGGAGCAGAGCCGCGGCCGCGGATTCGGCGCCGAGGTGAAGCGTCGCATTTTCCTCGGCACGTACGCGCTGTCGGCCGGCTATTACGACGCGTATTACCTGAAGGCGCAGAAGGTGCGCACGCTCATCCGCCGCGAGTTCGCGGCGGCCTTTGCGTCGCACGACCTGCTGCTGACGCCGTGCTCACCCAACGTCGCGTTCCGCATCGGTGAGAAGGTGGACGACCCGCTCGCGATGTACCTCAACGACCTCTGCACGATTCCCGTGAACATCGGCGGCAACCCCGCGATGAGCGTCCCGTGCGGATTCTCCGAGGGTCTCCCGGTCGGCCTGCAGCTGATCGGCGACATGTTCGCCGAGCCGACGCTGCTGCGCGCCGCGCACGCGTACGGCGAGATCACCAAGTTCCAGGAGCGCCGACCGCCATTCTTCGGTGAGCACAGCTTCGGAGGCCACAGCTCGTGACCACCGAGGACATGCACGTCGCCGCTCGCGGGCAGATCTCGCGCACCGTGGCAGCGATGTCTTCGTCGGGCATCCGACGCTTCTTCGAGTTGCTCGATTCGGTCGACGGTGTGATCTCGCTCGCAGTGGGGCAGCCTGACTTCCCGACGCCCTCGTCGATCACCCAGGCCGGCGTCGACTCGATGCTCAACGGCCAGACCGGCTACACGAGCAACTACGGGCTGCTCGAGTTGCGCCAGCTGCTCGGCAATTCGCTGGAGCGCATGTACGGCGTGTCCTACTCACCCGACCACGAGCTCCTGCTCACGACCGGTGTCTCCGAGGCGCTCGACCTTGCGGTGCGAGCCGTACTCGACCCCGGCGACGAGGTGCTCGTCCCGGAGCCAGGCTACGTGGCCTACGAGCCCGTGATCTCGCTCGCCGGCGCCAAGTACGTCGCTGTGCCGACCCATGCGGACACGAAGTTCATCGTCACCGTCGAGGGGCTTCGAGCGAAGCTCACGCCCTCCACCAAGGCCATCCTGCTCGGCTACCCGTGCAATCCCACGGGCGCGGTGCTCGACCGCGCCTCGATGGAGGCGATCGCGCAATTCGCCGAGGAGAATGACCTGCTCGTGATCTCCGACGAGCTCTACGACCGGCTCGTGTATGGCGTGCAGCACGTCTGCTTCGCCTCACTGCCCGGCATGCGTGAACGCACCATCCTGCTCGGCGGCTTCTCGAAGGCGTACGCGATGACCGGCTGGCGGCTCGGCTACGCCGCAGCGCCGGAGCGCATCCTCGAAGCCATGATGAAGGTCCACCAGTACGTGATGATGTCGGCGCCGACGGCCGCCCAGTACGCAGCGATCGAAGCGCTCGAGAACGGCGAGGAGGACGTGCGCGGCATGGTCTCCGAGTACGACCGCCGCCGTCAGCTCGTCTACAAGCGCTTCACCGCGATGGGCCTCGCGACCGTCGAGCCGAAGGGCGCGTTCTACGCGTTCCCCGACATCACCTCCACAGGCCTCAACGATGTCGAGTTTGCCGAGCAGCTGCTGCTCGAGGAGCGCGTGGCCGTGGTGCCCGGCTCGACCTTCGGACAGAGCGGCCGAGGCTTCGTGCGCGTCTGCTACGCCGCGTCCTACGAGGACCTGGAAGAGGCGATGGTGCGAATCGAGCGCTTCGTGACCCACCACCGCGAGGCGATCGTCTCGAAGTAGGTGCGCTCAGCGCCACCCCCGTCCGACAATCACAGAAGTAATCCGGATGTTCCGTACGAATTGGCTGCCCAAGGGGCCCGGACGGCTCCTATAATGCCTCCGGCCAGACCGGGGTACGACCTCGGCGAGTAGCCAAGGGGGAGCTGGGTCGCGGCTACAGACCACAGCCAGCTCGACACCGTGTTCGTGGGGCGCATGCGTAGCGTTGCCACGGACGGAGGGAGGATTCCATGACGATCGACACCTCGATGCTGATTCCTGGGCTTGAAGGCGTTCCGATCGCCGAATCCTCCATCTCTCAAGTCGATGGCGTGGGCGGCCACCTCTACTACCGTGGCTACTCCATCGAGGACCTGACCAAGGACACTCCCTTCGAGGAGATCGCCGCGCTGCTCTACGACGGCGAGATGCCGGACGCAGCGCGCGCCTCAGAGCTGAAGCAGAAGTTCGAGGCTGGCCGGGCCCTGACCCCCGCCCAGATCGAAATCGCTCGCTCTCTGGCGACCCAGACGCACCCAATGTTCGCGCTCCAGGCTGCTGTTGCAGTGCTGGCGCCGAAGACCAACGACTTCGACCAGATGGACTTTGCTGCGGCGCAAGAGCGTGGCATCGCGCTGACCGCGAAGGTCGGCCACCTCGTCGGTGTCATTGCGCAGGCTGCGGCCGGCCGTCCGTACGACGGACCGAAGCCCGGCGAGACGCACGCGCACATGGTGCTCCGCATGATCACCGGCACCGAGCCGAGTGCACTGCACGAGCACACGATGAACGCGCTGCTCGTGCTGCAGGCGGACCACTCGTCCGCCAACGTTGGCACCTTCACCGCTCGTGTCGTGACCTCGAGCCGCGCCGAGCCTGAGTCAGTCATCTCCTCCGCGATCGGTGCCCTCTCGGGCCCGGCGCACGGCGGAGCGAACGAGGCGGCCATCCGCCTGTTCGTCCAGATCGGCTCGCCCGAGAACGTCGAGTCGTTCCTGGCCGGCATGGTGGAGCGCCGCGAGCGCATCCCCGGCTTCGGCCACCGCATCTACCACGTGAAGGACCCGCGCTCGGCGGTCATTCAGCGCCTTGCCGGCGAGATGATCGTCCGTGACACGGAGCAGAACTTCTACGACATCGCCCTCAAGGTGGAGGAGCTGCTCAAGGAGCGCCTCGGCGCCCGTGGGCTGTGGCCGAACGTCGACCTGTTCTCCGGCTGCGTGTTCCACGCGCTGGACATTCCGATCGACTTCTTCACGCCGATCTTCGCCGCCTCGCGGTCGCTCGGATGGGCCGTGAACATGAAGGAGCAGCTCCAGTCGGGTAACCGCCTGTTCCGCCCGACCCAGATCTGGGCCGGCGAGGCGCCCCGCTCGCTCTAGGCTCGAACAATCAGGTCGCGACCAACCAGGCAGGCCACCGCATTTGCGGTGGCCTGCTTCGTATCTATCCCGGCCACCTTCACCGAAGGTCTACTGCCGCCCGCATCCACCCGCTGACTGCGGGCGATGGCCGATGATACGGTGGATGGAGCGAGGCGCCTCGAGCGCCCGTTTGGAGGTTCGAGCATGCACCGCACCCGTGTCTTCACGATGGGCTTGTTCTTCGCCGCCGTGCTCGCGATCGGTGCGTCCCCGACCGTCTCGGCAGACAACGACAAGCAAAAGGACAAGGGCAAGAACGCCCCTGAGGTGCCGTTGGCGGCGGGTCTGCCCATTGTGGCGTCCTTGAGTGGCGGTGCGTATTACCTCGTCGCCCGCACTCGCACGGCGATGTCCCGCCGGAAGCCCCAGACTCGTGCGGAGCACGACACGGAGTAGCCCGTATCTATGGCTGCTGTCGCCCTCGCTGCGCCCCCTACGTCCCGCTTCGCGTTCCTCCGTCGCCACTGGCGACTGGTCGGGTTCATCCTCTGCGGAATCGTGCCGTTCGCGCCGTCCATCTGGGCGATGCAGGCGTTCCTCCTCGCGGACAACGCGCTGGGCTTCGTGCCGTTCATGCTGCCGGCCGCTGCCGTCGTGTTCTGGGCGCGCAGCCGCATCACTGTGGCGCCCACGAAGCGGGACGTGCTGCTCGACTGCTTCTTTGCCGGCCCCGCGATCGTCATCGCGCTGTTCGCGCTCTTCCTCGTACCCGCGAAGCTCTCCTGGTACTTCTGGCTCTATCGAGTCGATTTGATGGCGATGACGCTGATCGTCATGGCGTCCGCCTTCATCTTCCTCGGCTATAATCAGGTGCTGCGCTCATGGCAGGCCTTCATGCTGCTCTTCCTCTGCTGGCCGTACCCCGTCGTGCGCCTGCAGGAAGTGTTCGTCGGCCCGATGACCACCGTGACCGTGCTCGCCGGCCGTGCCGCCACCGCCGCATTCGAACTCCCATACAAGGTCGAGGGTGGCTCGTTCACCTCGACGCATCTGCGGCCGGACGACAACTTCTCGATCACGCTCTCGTCGCTCTGCTCCGGCAGCGCGCTCACGATGGGCTTCCTGCTCGTCGGCCTCTTCCTGATCTGTCTGATGCGAGGACGCCTCACGCAGCGCCTGCGCTGGCTCGCGCTCGGTGCGGTGCTCGCCTACCTCGCGAACCTGATTCGAGTCGCCGCATTGCTCGTCACCGCCACGAACGTGGACTACGCATTCGCGATCGACACCCTGCACCCGGTGCTCGGGCTCGTGCTCTTCGGGATTGTGGTGCTCACGATGCTCGTGCTCCTCAAGCCATTCGGGCTCGAGCTGACCATGGGCGAGGGCGGATCGCATCGCTCGTGGGAGCCCGTCGAGGGTGGAGGCCGCGCGCTGCTCGTGCTCTTCGCACTGATGGGTGGAATTGCCGGTCTCACCGGCGTGTTCGTCGCCGAGGCCCAGCAGTACTCGTTCCTCGGCACAGGCCAAGGCGCCCCGGTCGTCGACGTGAGCTCCGAGCGCACCATCCTGCCCGAGGCCGACGGCTGGACGCTCACGCACATCGAGCGCATCGGCTGGTCCGACCTCTATGGCGACTCCTCGCGCGGCGACCTGTTTGCGTACGCCTTCCCGAAGGGCCCGACCGTGATCGCGCAGGTCATCGTCGCGGATCAGAAAGCCGCGCTCGATCGCTACTCGATCGAGCAGTGCATCATCTTCCACCGCGCCAAGGTCGAGGCCGTCGAGTACGTATCCCTGCCACGAGGCATGACCGGCGTGATCGTGCACGACACGTATCAGGGCATCCCGTCCTCGGCGCTCTACTGGGAGCACCCGGTGCGCGTCGATGGCGTCATCAAGCACGCGCGCATCGCGCTGCTGCTCGACATCCAGGAGCCAACGAAGCGTATCGAGCAGCGTGACCTGCCGGCTGCCCAGACGCTGGCGCAGCGGTATGGCATCGAGTTCACCACGATGATGGACGGCAACGCGCCGAAGCAGGGCGACGTGCGCGGCACCGTCGACCTCGAGCTCATTGAGCTCGCCTCGAAGCTCGTCGACCAGATGGTGGCTACCGGCGGCCCCGGCGCAGTGCCAGTGCCGACGCCCTAGCGCAATCGATCTAGCGAGGCGTGACCCGCTCGCCGACGGCGATCGCGTTCCCGTCGGGGTCGACGACCACGAAGTCACGCATGCCCCACGGCTGCGTGGTGAGTGGCGAGAGGAACTCCGCACCTGCGGCCTTGCACCGTTCCGCCAGCATGTCCACACCTCGCACGTTGAGGTAACACGAGCGCGGCTGCGGCTCGCTCACCCGGTTCAGTGCGATGCTCGCGCCCGTCTCGGTGCCGACGACCGCGAGCGAGAACTCGTCCGCACGGAAATCGAGCGTGAAACCGAGCGCGTCGAGGTAGAACGCCACAGCGCGGTCGAGGTCAGCAACCTCGAAGTTCGGGCGCGTGCTCAGCAGTTCGAAGTCGACCCCATCCAAGTCAGACACTTACATCTGCTCGGGCGCGGAGATTCCCATCAGGCCAAGCGTGCGGGCGAGCACGAGCTTGGTCGCCTCGAGCAGGCGCAGGCGCGCGCTCGTCAGTGCAGCGTCCTCAGTGATCACGCGGCACTGCGTGTAGAA
>JBAXNX010000101.1:0-5688 GCA_037133575.1 Chloroflexota bacterium | reverse complement strand
TTCCGTAGCCAGCCAAATGTGGGCTCGGCGGCGCGAGTCTACTGCGCGGCCCACCCTTCGTGTCTATCGAGAGCGGGAAATTTCGTCCTGAATCTATTTGGCATGTCCGGATGTTGTGTGTACGAATTATGAGTATACTAACTACATGCTTCCAGACGACAGCCACAGCCTCTTCACCCACCTCCGCCGTGCTTACCGTGCGGCCAGCAAGGAATACCGAGCCCGGCTGAAGGACTTCGACCTGACGCCACGTCAGGCCTCGGCGCTCTCCTTTATTGGGCGCAACCCAGGACAGGGCGTCCGAGCGCTCGCGGGCGCGATCGACATCGACCTGCCGACCTGCTCAGTGCTCGTGACGCGGCTGGAGGGGCGGGGGTTCGTCACTCGCGCTGCCGACCCGGACGACCGCCGCCGCACTCGCCTCGAGCTCACGCCTGCCGCGGTCGACATCCTCGCGGCGACGTCCGAGGCGCGCCGGGCGGCTGACGCCGCGCTCGCGGACGTGCTCGGACCTGACGGCACGGCGTTCCGAGAGCTTCTCGACCGCGTTGTCCGGCAACTCCGCACTGATGCGGTCGAGGCCGAACGCACCGCCGACCAAACGGCGTAGGGAACACCATGGGCAACTTATTTCGACTGCTCTCCTATCTGCGCTACCACCTCTGGTCGCTGTTCTTCGCAGTGATCTCGGTGACTGGCGCCGTGGTGTTCACGGCTGCGACGCCGTGGATCCTCAAGCACGCCATCGACGCCGGCATTGGCGGGAAGAGCCAGAACGCACTCGCGCTCTCGGCGGCGGCGATCATCGCGTTCAGCCTCGGGCGCGGCTTCTTCGCGTACATGCAGGCGTACTACGGCGAGTCGCTCTCGCAGCATGTCGCGTTCGACCTGCGCCGCGAGTTCTACGAGCGCGTGCAGACCCTGAGCTTTGCGTTCCACGACCAGATCGAGACCGGGCAACTCATGTCTCGGGCGACCGTTGATGTGGAGAACGCGCGTCAGTTCATCGGCCAGAGCCTGTTGCGGCTGCTCTACACGGTCGCGCTGCTCGCGGCGGTCGCCGGGATCATGCTCTCGCTCGACTGGAAGCTCGGCGTGCTGACGCTGCTGACGGTGCCGATCACGATGGTGATCTCGTACATCGTCTCGCAGCGCACGCGTCCGATGTGGGCGCAGGTGCAGCAGCAGATCGGCGTAGAGACCTCGGTGCTGCAGGAGAGCATCACTGGGATCCGCGTGGTGAAGGCCTTCGCCCAGGAGGCGCAGCAGTACCTGCGCTTCCGTGACGCCAACTGGGCGGTGCGCGAGAGCAGCCTGACGGCGCTGCGCATCCAGTCGTTCAACCAGCCGTTCCTGCTGTTCATCCTGAACGGCATCACCGTGCTGATCATGCTGTACGGCGGCCGCGAGGTGATCCTTGGGACGCTTACGATCGGCACGCTCGTCGCATTCCTCGAGTACCGCTCGCAGCTCGCGCTGCCGATCCGGCAGGTCGGCGTACTCGTGAACCAGGGCTCGCGTGCATCCTCGGCGGTACAGCGGGTGTTCGAGGTGATCGATGCACTGTCGGAGGTAATCGAGCGCCCGACTGCAAAGCCTCTGAGCAATGTGCGCGGCGACGTGCGCTTCGACCACGTCACATTCGGCTACTCGGCGACCAACACCGTGCTCGAGGACGTGAGCATCGAGGCGCACGCCGGGAAGACCATTGCACTGCTCGGCGAGACCGCGAGCGGGAAGACGACGCTCGTCAACCTGCTGCCACGGTTCTACGACGTGACGTCGGGGGCGATCTCGATCGATGGCGTCGATGTGCGCGACATCACCATTGAGTCGCTGCGCCAGACGGTCGGCGTCGTGCTGCAGGACCCGTTCCTGTTCTCGGCGACCCTGCGCGAGAACATCACCTACGGCAAGCCGGACGCCACACCCGAGGAGGTCGAGGCGGCCGCGAAGGCGGCGCAGTTGCACGACTTCGTGATGACGCTGCCCGACAAATACGAGACGTGGGTGGGCGAGCGCGGCTCGACGCTGTCGGGCGGGCAGAAGCAGCGGCTGGCGATCGCACGCATGTTGCTGATCGACCCCCGCGTGCTCGTCCTCGACGACTCGACGTCGGCGGTGGACATGGAGACGGAGCACCTCATCCAGCGCGCGCTCGCCAAGCTGATGGAGGGGCGCACCTCGTTCGTGATCGCGCACCGACTGCGCACCGCGCGGCTGGCTGACGAGATCATCGTGCTGGAGCGCGGGCGCATCGTGCAGCAGGGCACGCACGACCAGCTCGTTGCGCAGGACGGCTTCTACAAGGAGCTCTACGAACTGCAATCCGAAGACGAGGCCCTCGCTGCGGCGACGCCTACGCGTGTCGAGGAAGGACAACCACAATGATGTGGGGCGGTGGTGGCGGCGGCGGTGGCCGCATCAACCTCGGCGGCAACATCGGGGGTGGGCCTCCGGGCATGAACCGGGGCACGCTGGCGAACTCGGAGGCCGACTTCGGGCGCGCGTTCGACTCGCGCATCCTCAAGCGACTGTGGACGTTCATGTCGCCGTTCAAGCTGCGCGTCGTTTTCGGCGTGGCGATGCTGCTCGTCTACACGGCGACGGTGACGTTCTTCCCGCTGATCCCTGGCTACGCGATCAATGCGCTGATCGCACATGACAGTCGCGGCCTCGTGATCTGGTCGATGATCTTCCTCGCGAACAGCCTCGTGATGTGGCTGTCGCAGTACCAGCAGGTCTACCAGATGACCTGGGTGGGCCAGCACGCCCTCTACAACGTCTCGTCGGCGATGTTCCAGCACATCGCACACCTGTCGCTCGAGTTCTTCGACCGCAACGAGACCGGACGCGTGATGGCGCGCATGCAGAACGACGTGACGGTGCTGCAGGCGACGTTGAGTAACGGCGTGCTGCAGATCCTCGGGAGCGTGCTGAGCCTCGCCGGGATCTTCGTCGCGATCATGCTGCTGCACTGGCGTCTCGGGCTCATGGTGTTCTCGATCGTCCCGGTGATGGCGGCAGCGCTGTGGTTCTGGCAGCGGCAGGCGCGTCACTCGTTCCTCGCAGCTCGCGCGGCGATCTCGACGGTTAACGCGAGCATCCAGGAGAACGTCTCGGGCATCCGCGTGATCCAGAGCCTGTCGCGTGAGCGTCGCAACGCCGAGGCGTTCGGCGACGTGAACACGAACAACCTCAACACCAACCTCAAGGCCAGCCGCATGTCGGCGCTGATCCAGCCGATGGTGGAGCTGCTCGCCGCGATCGCGATGGCGATCGCGGTGTTTGCCGGCGGCCTCTATGTGCTGCGTGGCGAGCTGCAAGTTGGCTTCCTCGTCGCGTTTGTGGTGTATACCAACCGCTTCTTCGACCCGATCCGCGACGCGACGCAGCAGTACATCAACCTGCAGCGCGCGACCGTCGCCGCCGAGCGCATCTTCGAGATCCTCGACACCGAGGAGAACGTAAAAGACGCGCCGGACGCGCTGACGCTCGAGCACGTGCAGGGTGCGGTCGACTTCGACCACGTGCGTTTCGGCTACATCGAGGGCACCGAGGTGCTGCACGACCTCGACCTGCACATCAAGGCGGGCGAGCACATTGCGCTGGTCGGGCCGACGGGCGCCGGTAAGAGCACGGTGATCAGCCTGCTCGCGCGGTTCTACGACGTGACCGGCGGCAACGTGCGCGTCGACGGACAGGATGTGCGCGAGGTGACGCAGCAGTCGCTGCGGCGCTCGCTTGGCATCGTGTTGCAGGATCCGGTGCTGTTCCTCGGCACCGTGCACGAGAACATCGCGTACGGCAACAAGGACGCAACCGACCAGGAGATCGAGGCGGCCGCACGCGCGGTCGGCGCGCACGAGATGATCGAGCGCCTGCCGCAGGGCTACGAAACGTCGGTGGCGCCGAACTCCTCGAACCTCAGTGGTGGGCAGCGGCAGCTGATCACACTGGCACGCGCGATGCTCGTGGAGCCCCGCATCCTGCTGCTGGACGAGGCGACGGCCGGCATCGATCCGCACACCGAGGCGGTGCTCCAGCGCGGCCTCGTGACACTGATGGAGGGCCGCACTGCGATCGTGATCGCGCACCGGCTCTCCACCGTGCGCAACGCCGACCGCATCGTGGTGATCGAGGACGGTCGCGTGGTCGAGCAGGGCACACACGACGAGCTGTTCGCGCTCGGTGGCGCGTACTACGCGCTGTCGATGATCGGCTTTGCCGATGTGACAACTCCCGACGCTGGGACCGCCTCGGAAGCCACGCCTGCGAACGCGCCTGCGTGAGCTACGTCAGGGCCTTGTACGCGAGGCAGCCGGCCAGCCCGACGCCGTACGCCACGAGGTAGTACGGCACGAGCGGTCGCCAGCCTTGCGTCACCCAGACCGCGACTACGCCGACCACGAGCACCGCGACGACCGGCAGGTCGAGGCCTGTCTCCTCCAGCGCGAGGTTCACGAAGACGCCCGCGGCGATGAACAGTCCGTTCACGACGATCAACGCGATGTCGCGTCGGGCGATCGACCGCCTCGGTATATAGGTCTCGAGGATGAGCACGGCGACGTTGATGATCAGGAAGCCGGCGAAGAAGACCCAGTGCGAGAACTCGTCGTCGTTGAAGGCGGTGATCGCGCACTGTGCTGTGCTCAGGTCAGGGCAGAAGCGCTCGTGGGGGTAATTGGTCACCTCGTGCGTGCCGTAGCCGGCGGCCAGTAGGTACACGCCGACGTTGAAGACGACATCGAGCGTGGCGAGGCTGCGCGGACGCGGTTCGGCGACGCGTGACTCGAGCCAGCGACGCAGCAGCACGAAGGCGATCACGCTTGCGATCGGCAGTGCGAGGTTGATGAGGTCGACCCAGCGCAGGAACTCGTTGCTCGCGGTGTAGCCGATCGTGAGGCCTGTCTTGCGGTTCACCGCGACGAGCACGACCACGACGGACTGGACGGTGAGCAGCAAGTGCAGCCGGCCAAGTGAGGCCGAGCTCGATCGCATGTCGCTGGTGGTCATCGCGTGCCTCCGCTGCGCGATACGAGTACCGCGCCGGCCGCTGCGCTGGCAATCGAGGGGGAGTGGTTACATAACCAATCACGTCCATTTGCGAGGCGGATCGGCGAGGCCTACGATCGCGGCTCGAAGCACGACTACTGCGTGCGACCGTCCCGAAATACACATGAGGGCGGCCCGAACACTCAATAGGGACCACGCACCGAGGCGTCGCATGACGTCTGGCGGTGTCACACGCCAGGGGAGGCGAAACGATGGCAGATCCGGTACGAGTAGGAATCATCGGACTGAACGCGAACTCAGGGCAGGCGGGCCGCTCGCACATGCCCGCGATCGACGCGCTGCCCACGCTGACGCTTGCGGGCGTCGCCAACCGCAACGCTGAGAACTCCAAGGAAGCGGCCGCGAAGTTCGGCGGCACGGCGTTCGACTCGGTCGACGCGATGGTGAACTCGCCTGACATCGACCTCGTCGTGATCAGCACGCCGGTGCCGGTGCACCACGAACTGGTGATGCAGGCGATCAATGGCGGCAAGCACGTGCTGTCCGAGTGGCCGTTCGGCGCCACCCTCGCCGAGGCCGTCGAGATGCGCGACGCCGCGAAGGCGAAGAACCTCGTGACGGCGATGGGGCTGCAGGGGCGCGGGACGCCTGACTTGAACCAGGTCCGCGACA
>JBAXNX010000100.1:0-5714 GCA_037133575.1 Chloroflexota bacterium | reverse complement strand
CGGGCCGCGCGCGTGGCAGGTTCGGCGGCCGTGCTGAATCAAGTCGATGTGGAACGCGTACATGTCCTCGTCGGCCATCATGCCTTCGAGGAGCACGTGGGCCTGCTCGACGCTCGCCTTCGGCGCGACCAGTCCGAGCCGTCGCGAGACGCGGTCGACGTGCGTGTCGACGGGTAGCGCGGGGCGTCCGAGTGCGAACAGCAGCACACATGCTGCCGTCTTCGGACCGACGCCCGGCAGGCTGCGCAGCCACGCGCGCGCATCCTCGAGCGGTAGTGTCGCGAGCTCGTCGAGGTCGAAGTCGGCGTAGCGCTCACGCACGGCGGTGACCAGCGCCTGTAGTCGTGGTGCTTTGGTTGGTGCGAGGCCGCCTGGACGGATGGCGTCTTCGACCTCGGACGTTGGTACCGCGATCACCGAGTCCCAGTCGGGGAAGCGCTCGAGCAGGCGATGGAATGCGCGTCCCGAGTTGTGATCGGACGTGTGCTGCGAGAGCAGCGTGAGCACGAGCTCGGCCATCGGTGCGCCCGAGGGGCGATGTGGCGCGCGTCCGTAGAACTCGTCGAGGATCTCGACGATCTCGTGCGCTTCCCAGGTTCGAGGTTTGCGTGGCGGCATCGCGGCGATGGTACGCGACAGCGTTGCTTCGCACGCCTGCGGCGACAGCATTGCTTGCACGCCTGCGGCGTGACGGTGCGTGATACGCCGAGGCGTAGGTAACGGACATAGAGGAAGGCCGCGAGGCAGGGGTTCCTCGCGGCCTTCCGGGGAGATACCGCGCAGCTGGGGCTAGCTGCTCGGAGTCGAACTCGGTGCCGGGGTGACGCCGCCACGCGGCCCGCCCTGCGGCATCTGGAAGGTGCGGTCGATCAGCTGGTCGAGCACCGTGCCGAACTTGGCGCTGAGCGCGGCCTTCAGATCATCGCGGCTCTTGCCGTGATCCTGTGCGACCTGCGCGAGCGACTTGCCCGACTGCAGCTCCGTCATGAGGGTCTTCGCGTCGATGCCGAGGTAGGTCGCGACCTCACCGACAGCCTCGCGAGGTCCGGCGATGCCAGCGCCCATGCCGGGGCCGCCCGGCCCACGCTGGCCGCCCTGACCACCGGGGCCACCCTTGCCCATGCCGGGGCCGTGCTCGCCGCCGAACGGCATGCCGCCGAGGTGGCTACCGCCGTCCTGCGTGACGCGAGCCTTGGCCTGCGTCGCCTGGTCAGCGGTGATCGTGCCGGCCGCCTGGGCTGCATCGATCAGCTGGTTGAGGGTCGTGACGTTCGCGGCTTTGAGCTTGTCGACGGTGGTGCCGAGGTTCGCGGCAAGCTTCGACAGGTAGTCGGCTTCCTTTGCCTGACGCTCCGCGTCACGTTGCTGCTGTTGTGCGCTCGGTGTTGCCGTGGCGGATGGCGGTGTCTGTGCGTTGGCGCTGTACGTGTTCACGCCGATGCGCACGCCCACCATTGCGGCGACGCCCAAGACGCCACCCGCGAGTGCGGAACCAATCTTCAGTCGTGCGATCTGCATGCAATCCTCCTACTGATGAAGCGGTGCTGTCACCGTAGGCGGAGGGTGTTAGGCGTCTCGTGGTGATTTCCTGAACAACCTGCAATTTACAAAGTTCGAATGTGTTGCTTGCTCGTCGGCTGGCGGCTCATCGCCAATTCGACGTGGTCTCGATGCACGGCACACAACAAAGCGGGCCGGCATCTGCCGGCCCGCTTTTGCGGTTCGAGACTCGCAAGTGCGGTCTAGTACATGCCCCCGCCACCACCGGCGGCGGCAGCAGCGCCCTCTTCCTTGATGTCGGTGACGAGGCAGTTCGTCGTCAGCACCATGCCGGCGATCGAGACAGCGTTGTCGAGCGCAGCCTTGGTGACCTTGGCCGGGTCAATGATGCCGAAGTCGAACATGTTGCCGTAGCGCGAGCGAGCGGCGTCGTAGCCCTCGCCCTTCTTGAGACCCTGGACCTGGCGCACGATGACGGAGCCATCCTCACCGGCGTTGGCGGCGATGCGGCGCATCGGCTCCTCCAGCGCTCGGCGCAGGATGCGCACGCCCGTGCCCTCGTCGCCCTCGAGCTTCATCTTGTCGAGTGCAGCGAGCGCGTTGATGAACGCGACACCACCACCGGGGACGATGCCCTCTTCGACGGCGGCACGAGTCGCGGACAGGGCGTCCTCGACGCGGTGCTTCTTCTCAGTCAGCTCGACCTCAGTGGCCGCGCCGACCTTGATGACGGCGACCGAGCCGGACAGACGGCCGAGGCGCTCCTGCAGCTTCTCGCGGTCCCAGTCGCTGGTCGCGTTGGCGAGCTGCGCCTTGATCATCGACTGCTGCTGGTCGATCTGCTTCTTCGTGCCACGGCCCTCGATGATCGTCGTCTCTTCCTTGGTGACGACGATGCGGCGCGCGCGACCGAGGTCGGCGGGCTCCGCCGAGTCGAGCGAGCGGCCAAGCTCGGGGCTGATCAGCGTCGCGCCGGTGAGCGCGGCGATGTCGGCCAGGTTCTCCTTGCGGCGGTCGCCGAAGCCCGGCGCCTTCACCGCGACGACGTTGATGGTGCCGCGCAGCTTGTTCACTGCCAGCGTCGCCATCGCCTCGCCGTCGATGTCCTCAGCGATGAGGACGAGGTCCTTCGAGGTGTTCAGCTGCTTCTCCAGCAACGGCAGGATGTCGTTGACGGACGAGAGCTTCTGGTCGGTGATGAAGATGTAGGGCTCTTCGATCACGGCTTCCATGCGGTCAGGGTTGGTGACGAAGTAGGCCGAGACGTAGCCGCGGTCGAAGGACATGCCCTCGACGTACTCGACTTCGGTCTGAATGCCGCGCGACTCCTCGACGGTGATGACGCCGTCCTTGCCGACAGCCTCCATCACGTCGCCGATCAGCGAGCCGATGTCAGCAGCGGCCGCGGAGATCGAAGCGACCTGCGCCATCTGCTCACGAGTCGTGACCTTGGTCGCGTTGCGCGCGATCTGCTCGTTGATGACCTTGGCTGCAGCCTCGATGCCGCGCTTCAGCGCCATCGGGTCGGCGCCAGCGGCGACGTTCTTCAGGCCCTCGTGCACGATCGCCTGGCCGAGCACCGTTGCGGTGGTCGTGCCGTCACCGGCGATGTCGTTGGTCTTGGAGGCGATCTCCTTGGCCAGCTGGGCACCAATGTTCTCGAACGGGTCGGCGAGCTCGATCTCCTTGGCGATGGTGACACCGTCGTTGGTGATCGTGGGCGGGCCGAAGCGCTTGTCGAGGACGACGTTGCGACCCCTGGGGCCAAGCGTCATGCGTACCGCGCTGGCGAGCTGGTCAATGCCCTCGCGCAGCGCCTGGCGCGCCTGCTCGTCGAACTTCAGTTGCTTAGCCATGTCTCGTCCCCCATGCGTATCCGCAGTTGGTTACTGGTAATCGTCGAGCGCGGGGGAGTTTAGCACTCTCCCGCGGCGAGTGCTAAGACGTTGTACAGAAAGCAGTTGCCGTACGCAAGAGGATTCCGGCCTCGGCTGGGGCCGATCGGGCATGCCGAGCGAGGCTGCGGGGCTAGAGCGGGACGGTCGAGTCCATGAACGCCTCGACGCGGTCGAGGAGGCCCTCGATGCCACCGGTGCGGTTCAGGGCCACGGACAGCGGGGGTACTGCCCACTCGGCAGGCTGCTCGAACGGATCGGTGCTCTCGAGGCCGTCCGACATGCCGAAGGAGCGAGCGAAGACGCGCGCGCGGACGACGCAGCCGGCCAGCGTGCCCGACTCCGGCAGCGCGTAGGGGTCGAGCTCGTGGTGCGCGACCGCGTGGGCGAGGTCCTCGGGGAAGTTCCAGTGCGTCGCCAGTGCGCCGCCGAGCTCGGCGTCGGTGTAGCCGAGGAGATCGCGCTGGACGTCGAGCAGGCGCCCGCCCTGCTGCCGCCACTGCTGCACAGCCGCGGAGAAGGCCTGCGGTGCGTACTGGTCGAGTGCGAGGCGTCCGATGTTGTGCAGCACGCCGGCGGTGAACGCCTCGTCCTGCCTCGCGCCATCGGTGCGCGCGAGGATCTCGGCGGTGATGCCGACGGTGAGCGAGAAGTGCCAGAACTGCTGGTAGTTCACGGTGGCGCTGCCGGGCAGCGCATCGACGAGGCAGGTGGCGAGGGTCGCCGACCGCACCGCTCGGAAGCCGAGCAGCACGACCGCATCGCGGATCGTCGTGATGCGCCGGGGGAAGCCGTAGTACGCGGAGTTCGCGAGACGCAGCAGCTTCGCGCTGAGCGCCTGGTCCGAGGAGATCACGAGCGCGAGCTCGTGCGCGGAGAAGCGCTCGCCGTCGGTGAGCTGGATCACTTTTGTCGCGACCGCGCTCAGCGGGCGCAGCTCGCCGAGCCCGGTAACGACCTCATCGAGGGTGGGGAATCGGGTCAGCGTCATGCGCTCGCTCCATGCCATATCGGCGCGGCGTTCAGCGTGACGTGTTCAACCTGACGCCTCTATCAGCGTTTCCCCGCAGAAACGGCGAAGTGTTGATTACTCGGAGGTTGGGGGCTCTGTTGCGGGCGGCTCTGCTACAGGCGGTTGGGGCACCGGCGGGGTGGGTGCCTCGTGCACGTGGTCGTGCTGGCCGTGGTCGTGGATGTGGAGTTGCGGCTCGTCGTCGTCGTCCTGGGGGAAGGGGTCGACGGCGGCGAAGCGTCTCGGCTCGGCGGTCAGGAGGCCGGCACGCTCGGGCGGCCAGTAGCGGAGCCAGGCGACGCCCTCGATCTGCGAGGCGCGAACGGGGCCGAAGTCACGGCTGTCGGTGCTTGCGGCGCGGTTGTCACCGAGTACCACGTACTCATCAGGGGCGAGTTCGTGCGCTCCTCGGAACGTCTCGGCGGCTGCCTCGCCGTGCGCGTATGGCTCCTCGATCGCTCGACCCGCGACGTAGACCGTGCGTCCCACGCGCAGCGAGTCACCGGGCACGCCGACGACACGCTTCAGCAGCAGTCGGTCCTCGGGCCCGCGCACGCAGACCACGAGGCCGGCTGCATCGAGGCCAGCCGGTACTGGTCGCCGGCGGACGAGCACGAAGTCACCGTCCTCGAACCCCGGGGTCATGCTCGAACCCGCGATCGCGACGGCGAACAGTGAGCGCCGTGTCACGCCGATCGCCGCGCCGAGCGATGCGAGCAGTCCGAGGGCAACAAGAAGGGGACGCCAGCGCCTGATGCGCATTACGCCCCCTTCATTGTGATTCGAGTTCAGCAGCGCGGGATTACGCGGGCTGCTTGGTCTCCCAGAAGACCTTGTCGATCTCGGCGATGGCGTCGAGGAGCTTCTGGCCCTGCGCCGGGTCCTGCGACTTCTTGGAGGCACCGGCCTCCTTGGTGGCAGTCCAGAACATGCTGTGCAGCTGGGGATACTTCTCCAGGTGCGCCGGCGTGAAGTAGTCGGTCCAGAGCACCCAGAGGTGGTGCTTCACGAGGTCGGCGCGCTGCTCCTTGATGTTGAGCGCACGAGCCTTGTAGTCCTCGGCGGTCTGGTTCGGGCCCTTGAAGTTGTCGGCGTCCTGGTAGCGGGTCTGGACGGCCTTCACGGACTCGGCCTCGATGCGGGCCTGGGCCGGGTCGTAGATGCCACACGGCAGGTCGCAGTGCGCGTAGGCGGTGATCTGCGGGCGCACGATGCGCTCGACGATTGGTCGGATCTGCAAGTCGCCACTCCCAATCTCTTCACTGTGGTCGTCGGGGAGCCCGGGCGACCGCGGGCATCATAGTGCG
>JBAXNX010000099.1:0-5723 GCA_037133575.1 Chloroflexota bacterium | reverse complement strand
GCGAGATCAATACGCTGCGCGGCAACGTGAACTGGATGACCGCGCGCGAGGCGCTGATGGCATCGCCGCTCTTCGACGACATGAACAAGATCATCCCGGTCATCGACGAGAAGGGCTCCGACACGGCCATCCTCGACAACGCTGTCGAGCTGCTCGTGCAGGCCGGTTGGCCGCTACCGCAGGCGATGATGATGCTCATCCCCGAGGCGTGGAGCGGCCACGCCTCGATGCCCGCTGAGAAGGCCGCCTTCTACGAGTACCAGGCCACAGTCATGGAGCCGTGGGACGGTCCGGCGTGCGTCGCCTTCACCGACGGCAAGTCCATCGGTGCTGTGCTCGACCGCAATGGTCTGCGCCCGTCGCGCTACGTCGTGACCAAAGACGACCTCGTGCTGATGGCGTCCGAGGTCGGCACGTTGCCCTTCGAGCCAGAGCGCATCCTGCACAAGGGGCGTTTGCAGCCCGGCAAGATGTTCCTCGTCGACCTCGAAGCGGGCCGCATCATCGATGACACCGAGCTCAAGATGGGGCTCGCGACGAAGCAGCCGTACCAGCAATGGCTCGACGAGCACGTGCACACGCTCGAGACGCTGCCGGCCGCCGAGGAAGTCGCACCACGCTTCAGCGACGCCGCGCTGCACACGCAGCAGATGGCCTTCGGCTACACGGTGGAAGACCTCAAGTACATCATCGCGCCGATGATGAACAACGGTGAAGAGGCGATCGGCTCGATGGGCAGTGACACGCCCGTCGCCGTGCTCTCGCAGCGCGCGCAGCCGCTCTACAACTACTTCCAGCAGCTCTTCGCGCAGGTTACAAACCCGCCGCTCGATGCGATCCGCGAGGAGCTCGTGACGTCCGTCTATACGAACGTCGGCCCCGAGGGGAATCTTCTCGACCAGGCCCTGGCTGACATTCACGTCGTGAAGCTGGAGAACCCGTTCCTCGACAACGCGCAGATGGCGAGCATCCGCGCGCTCTCGAGCGATCCGCGATTCCGCACAGCGGTCGTCTCGACCTTGTTTGACGCTGCGGCGGGCCCCGCTGCACTCGAGGACGCGATGACGGATCTCTTCCGTCGCGTCGACGGGGCTGTGGCGGCTGGTTCGAAGATCATCGTGCTGTCTGACCGGGGTGTGGACGCGACGCACGCCCCGATCCCGACGCTGCTGGCGATCGCCGGCGTGCATAACCACCTCGTGCGCGAGAAGAAGCGCACCCAGGTCGGCGTGGTGATCGAGTCTGGCGAGCCGCGTGAGATTCACCACTTCGCCCTGCTGATTGGGTACGGCGCTAGTGCCGTGAACCCGTACCTCGCCATCGATAGCCTGCCCCGCGTCCGCGCCGACGGCTATGCCGCTGCGGGCCTCGAGGCGACCGAGGCTGATGAGCACTACCTGAAGGCGATCAAGAAGGGTGTCGTGAAGGTGATGTCCAAGATGGGCATCTCCACCGTGCACTCCTACCGTGGCGCGCAGATCTTTGAGGCGATCGGTCTCGCGAACGAGTTCATTGATCACTACTTCACCAAGACCGTCTCGCGTATCGGTGGTGTCGGCATCGAGACCATCGCGCAGGAGACGCTGTACCACCACGAGCGCGCGTTCCCGACGCGCGACGGTGGCGTGAACGAGCTCGACTGGGGCGGCCAGTACCAGTGGCGTCGCGACGGTGAGTTCCACCTGTTCAATCCAGAAACCGTCTTCAAGCTCCAGCACGCCACTCGCACCGGTCGTGCCGAGGTCTTCCGCGAGTACACCGCGATGGTGAACGACCAGGCACGCGAGGTGGCAACACTGCGCGGCCTGTTCGAGCTCAAGCCCGCTGGTGCGCCGATCCCGATCGAAGAGGTCGAGTCGGCAGAAGAGCTCTTCAAGCGCTTCAAGACGGGTGCAATGTCCTACGGCTCGATCAGCGCCGAGGCGCACGAGACGCTCGCGATCGCGATGAACCGCATCGGCGGCAAGTCGAACACGGGCGAGGGTGGCGAGGATCGTCGCCGCTTCACCCCGGATGCGAATGGCGACTCGCGCCGCAGCGCGATCAAGCAGGTTGCCTCGGGCCGCTTCGGTGTGACGAGCGAGTACCTCGTCAACGCCGATGAGATCCAGATCAAGATGGCGCAGGGTGCGAAGCCCGGTGAGGGCGGCCAGCTGCCCGGCTCCAAGGTCTACCCCTGGATCGCCGAGGTGCGTCACGCGACGCCGGGTGTCGGCCTCATCAGCCCACCCCCGCACCACGACATCTATTCGATCGAGGATCTGGCACAGCTGATCCACGACCTCAAGAACGCGAACCGCGACGCGCGCATCAGCGTGAAGCTGGTTGCCGAGGTCGGCGTCGGTACGGTCGCTGCAGGCGTCGCGAAAGCGAAGTCCGACGTGGTGCTCATCTCGGGCCACGACGGCGGCACAGGCGCGAGCCCACTCAACTCGCTGAAGCATGCCGGTACGCCGTGGGAGCTCGGCCTCGCCGAGACGCAGCAGACGCTCGTCATGAACCGCCTGCGCGACCGCATTCGCGTCGAGGTCGACGGTCAGCTCAAGACCGGTCGTGACGTGATCATTGGCGCGCTGCTCGGTGCGGAGGAGTTTGGCTTCGCGACGGCACCGCTCGTCGTGATGGGCTGCGTGATGATGCGCGTCTGCCACCTCGACACCTGCCCGGTCGGCATCGCCACCCAGAACCCGCAGCTCCGCGAGCGCTTCGCCGGTCAGGCCGAGCACGTCGAGAACTTCTTCCGCTTCATCGCCGAGGAAGTCCGCGAGTACATGGCCCAGCTCGGCTTCCGCAAGCTCGAAGACATGGTCGGCCGCAGCGACCTGCTCGACATGCGCCGCGCCGTCGACCACTGGAAGGCGCAGGGTCTCGACCTGTCGGCCATCCTCTACCGCCCCGAGATGGGGCCCGATGTCGCCACGCACAACGTGACGACCCAGGACCACGGCCTTGAGGCTGCGCTCGACTTCCAGCTCCTGCCGCTCGCGCAGCCCGCGATCGAGCGTGGCGAGCACGTCCGCATCGTCAGCCCGATCCGTAACGTCAACCGCACCGTGGGCACCATCATCGGCAGCGAGGTGACGAAGCGGTACGCGAACGTCGGTCTCCCCGATGACACGATCGAGATTCACTTCAACGGCTCGGCAGGTCAGTCCTTCGGCGCCTTCGTGCCATCTGGCATGACCCTCCGCGTCGAGGGCGACACCAACGACTACGTCGGCAAGGGTCTGTCGGGCGGCAAGATCATCGTGCTGCCATCCGAGCAGTCCACGTTCGTGCCCGAAGAGAACATCATCGTCGGCAATGTCGCGCTCTACGGCGCGACCAGTGGCTCGGCGTTCTTCCGTGGCATCGCCGGCGAGCGCTTCGCCGTTCGCAACAGCGGCGCTGTCACGGTCGTCGAAGGCACCGGTGACCACGCCTGCGAGTACATGACCGGCGGTCGCGTCGTGATCATTGGCGAGACTGGCCGTAACTTCGGCGCCGGCATGAGCGGCGGCGTGGCGTATGTGCTCGACACAGACGGCACGTTCGAGTCGCGCTGCAACATGGAGATGATTGGCCTCGAGGCTCTCGATGAGCCCGAGGACCTCGACCTCGTGCGTGGGCTGCTGGAGCGGCACCACGAGTACACGGGGAGCACAGTGGCGGCGGGCTTGCTGGCTGACTGGCCGAACGCGGCGACGCGCTTCAAGAAGGTCATGCCACGCGAGTACCGACGCGTTCTCGAAGAGCGGCGGCAAGAGGCTGCACGCGCTGCGGTGGCTGCGGGGGGGAATGGCTAAGCCCACAGGTTTCCTGGAGTTCGGTCGCGAGACGCCCCAGCGGCGTCCCGTTTCAGAGCGCGTCCACGATTGGCTCGAGGTCTACGAGTCGTTCCCGACCGAGGCCCTGAACCATCAAGCCGCCCGCTGCATGGACTGCGGTATCCCGTTCTGCCACCAGGGTTGCCCGCTCGGGAACATCATTCCCGACTGGAACGACCTCGTGTATCGCAACCGCTGGCAGGAGGCGATCGAGCGCCTGCACGCGACCAACAACTTCCCGGAGTTCACCGGCCGCCTCTGCCCCGCTCCGTGTGAGGCCGCGTGCGTCCTCGGCATCAACCAGGACCCGGTGACCATCAAGCAGGTCGAGCTCACGATCATCGAGCACGCCTACCGCGAAGGCTGGATCACACCGGAGCCTGCGGCCGTTCGCACTGGTAAGAGTGTCGCCGTGATCGGCTCAGGCCCCGCTGGCCTCGCTGCCGCGCAGCAGCTCGCGCGCGCCGGCCACGACGTAACCGTGTTCGAGCGCGACGACCGCATCGGCGGCCTCATGCGCTACGGCATTCCCGACTTCAAGATGCAGAAGGAGTTCCTCGACCGCCGTCTCACGCAGATGGAGGCCGAGGGCGTTACCTTCCGCCCGTCCTCGAACATCGGCAAGGACACCGACGCCAACGAGTTGCGTTCGCAGTTCGACGCCGTGCTGCTCGCCGGTGGCTCGACGCAGGCTCGAGACCTGACCGTCCCCGGTCGCGAACTGCGCGGTGTGTACTTCGCGATGGAGTACCTGCCGCAGCAGAACAAGCGCAACGCGGGCGACGAGATGCCGGACTCCGAGTTCATCTCGGCCGAGGGCAAGCGCGTGATCATCCTCGGCGGTGGCGACACTGGCGCGGACTGCCTCGGCACGGCGATCCGCCAGGGCGCGTCCGAGATCCTGCAGTACGAGCTGCTGCCGCGCCCGGCAGATTCGCGCCCCGACGCGAATCCGTGGCCGAGCTACCCGAACATCTACCGCGTCTCTGCGGCGCATGAGGAGGGTGGCCTCCGGGACTACTCGATCCTCACGAAGTCACTCTCCGGCGACGCGAACGGCAACCTCACGACGCTGCACGCGGTGCGTGTCGAGTTCGTCACCGAGGACGGCCGTCCGGTCATGCGTGAGGTGCCCGGCTCGGAGTTCGAGGTCGAGTGCGATCTGCTCTTCCTCGCGATGGGCTTCGTCGGCCCTGAGCGTGGCGGCCTGCTGGAGCAGCTTGGTGTCGAGCTGACCGACCGCGGCAACGTGAAGACGGACGCCGCTCGTGCCACCTCGGTGCCCGGCGTCTACGCTGCTGGAGACATGGCTCGAGGCCAGTCGCTCATCGTCTGGGCGATCGCCGAGGGCCGCACCGCTGCCCGCGGCATCGATGAGTACCTGATGGGCGCGAGCGCCCTGCCGGCACCGCTCTAGTCAGACGCGCCGCTCCGTACAAAGCAACGAGGCGCGGGATGTCCCGCGCCTCGTTCGTTGTGGCCTCGGAGAATCGAGGTTTACGGCTTACCGGTGTTCCCGACACAATAAATCGCAACGTCGTTCTGTTTGGTCATCGCGCAGCCCATGCCGATCTCGGTGAATTGGAATTTGGGATCCTCGGTCATCAAGATCGCGCGGTGGGGCGGGCTGTCCATCCAGATCTGCACAAACTTTGCGGCTTCGGCTCCCAGGTTCAGCTGACCCCCATGCACGTCTGCGGCGATCACCTCACCGACGTTGAACGAGGGGTAGCCGGCTGCCCGCGCGCGATCCCACGGCTCCGTGCCGTCGATCTCATGGTTGAGCGCCAGGCCCACGTTTGCCTGCATCACCACGTATTTCTCGGACGCCGCCTGCAGCGTCGCGTTCACCGTGAACGCTCGAAGGCCACGCTTCCCGCGCTCGGCGTTGATCCCTGCGACGATCTGCGAAGACAG
>JBAXNX010000098.1:0-5796 GCA_037133575.1 Chloroflexota bacterium | reverse complement strand
ACCACGAAGCGCGAGCGATCGGGCAGCGCATAGAGCGCACGCGCGATGTCGGGCGCCGGGTCACCGCCGCCCGCGCGCACGTCGAGTACGAGCAGGCGCGCATCGACGGCATCGATCACGGCATCGAGGGGAATGCGACGTGGCTGGCCCCGGCGCACGCCACCACGACCGACGGCGAAGCGCAGCGGCGCGAAGCGGTACTCGTCGTGGACGTAGACCTCGCCGTTGTGCAGCCACACGTCGGCGCTGACGCCGTCGACAAGCTCATGGCGTGCGAGCAACAGTGAGTCGCGGGAGTTGCCTGCACCCTGCAGGACGCGAAGAACCATCGAGGTGTGCCCGGGCCTATCTGGGTGAGCGCGGACTAGTCGGCGGCCAGGCCCATGGCCTGCACCAGCACCAGACGGCGACGCGCGTGGTCGAGCTCGACGAGGAAGATGCTCTGCCACTTGCCGAGCAGCATCTGGCCGTCGCGGATCGGAATGTTCTCGCTGGCACCGAGGAAGAGGTGCTGGCAGTGCGAGTGGCCGTTGGCCGGCTCGTTCTCCTCGACGTTCACGGTGCGAATCGAGAAGTCGTTGTGCTCGTAGTAGTCGCCGGCGGGCGCGAGGCGCGAGAGCGTGCGCGCCATGTCGTTGAGCAGCAGCGGCTCGTGCTCGTTGACGATCACAGCGGCGGTGGTGTGCTGCGAGAAGACGGTGACCTGGCCGGAGACGATGCCGGAGCGCTCGACGATCGCACGCACCTCATCGGTGATGTCGATGAACTGGAGTGCCTGCTCCGTCCAGTACTCGAGCGTCTCGTCGTGCATCGCGAAGCGCCCAGCAGAGAGCGCGGCGGGTGCTGGGGCGTCGGCGTGCAATGGGACGATGCGCGAGGCCGCGTCTGCTTCCATCGGGTCGTCCGTCGCCTTCTCGCGCCGTGCGGCGCATCCACCATGGTTCGTGCGCAGTGAGGGTATCAGTGCCCCCCAGCGTGCGCCATAACTGTGACGGTCAGTTCGGCCCGGCGCCGGTCTGGCGGCGCAGCGAGCGCACTGCCTCAGTGACGGTCTGGATATCGCGTGCACCGATGCGATAGCGCACGTACTGCTCGAGATCCTCGAGCGCCTCGTCGTAGCTGCCCACGCGCTCGCGCAGCATCCCGCGGTCGCGCACCTCGTCGAGGTCCCACGGGTACATGGCGAGCAGCAACTCGATCATGCGCCCTGCGCGCTCCTCGTCCCCACGCTGGAGATAGGTCGCCTTCAGGTTGTGGATCAGGCGCTGGATCAGCTGCCTCGGCGTGATCGGGTCGAGGAAGTGCTCGCGCCACTGGTTCCGGCGGCCATAGACGCTGCGCACGATGCTCTTGCACTCGTCCTCGGTCAGCTCACGGCCGCGGTCGAACGGGTCGCTGAAGACCGGGCCGTCCGAGCTGTCGATGCGCACGATCACGCGGCTCGGCAGGCCCACCGGCAGCGCTCGGATGCCGGCACGCTGGGCGACGGTCACGTAGATCACCGCGAGCGTCGCCGGGATGCCGGTCGCGCGGTCGATGACATCGTTGATGTAGAGGTTCTTCGGGTCGTTGTATTCCAGCTCATTGCCGCGGAAGGCGCACTCGTCAAAGAGCAGCTTATGCAGCTCGGCGAGCTGGGTACGCGTGTCGGCGGCCGGGTGGATGCGCACCTCGAGGCTCTGACTCAGCGAGAGCAACCGGCGCTCGTAGGAGGCGATGTCGAGGTCCGGATACTCGACCTGGGCCACGAGTAGCGCGAGGCGTGCGAGAGGCACCGCCTCCGGCGATCCCTGCGCGGAGAGACGGAAGCGGTCGAGCGTGTCCTCGAAGCTGGTCATCGGCCAGGTCTCGCGGGAGAGAACCCTTCGAAGCGAATGATCTTGAGCACCGTGAGCCCCATCAGCGCCACCGCGCCGAGCACCTTCGCGTCGGGCACATGGCTTGCGTAGGCGAGCGGCGGCAGCAACATGATCGCCACGACGCCACCAATCCGCCTCGAGCTCAACAGCACGCCGAGGCCGACGCCGATCGCAGCGACACCGACCGTCTCCAGCGGCATCAGTGCGAGCAGGCCACCGACGACGGCGGCCGTGCCGTTGCCGCCATCAAAGCGCAGGAAGATCGAGTAGTCGTGACCGATCACCGCTGCGGTCGCGGCGAGGACAGCCTCGATGTCGCCGAAGCCCAGCCAGTACGAGATGAGGACGGCGATCACGCCCTTGGCGATGTCGCCGACCGCAACCAGCCCGGCGGCCTTCCAGCCGACGGAGTCGAGCACATTCATCGTGCCGGGGTTGCCGCTGCCCATCGTGCGGACATCACGGCCGGTCAGTCGCAGCACGACGATATATGAGGTCGGGATCGACCCTAGCAAGTAGGCAACAACCAGCACAGCTGCGAGCGTCAACGAACTACCGCCTCACGCAGAGGATACCGCGCACTCTCACACCTCGACAGCGGAGGAGCACTGATGCGGGCGGCTGTTACGCGCGGAAGGGCTGGAAGCCGGGGTGATCACCGTTCGCTGGTGGCGGCGTGTTCGGCGGAGTCGCACTCGAAGTCGGCGTGAAGCCACCAGGTGAGGCGGGGCCGGGCGCGGGGCGCGGCTCGGGCACAGGTGGTGCAGCCTGCGCGCTCGGCGCGGCGGGCGCCGGCGGAGCTGTCGGTGCAGCCGGAGGCGGCGCCCAGGCGGGCTCGGCAGGGCGCGCCTCGACCGTCCAGATGTCCGCGGGACGGGCGGGCGAGTCGTCCTCGTCGCTGCCGCCGAAGCCGAAGGTCTTGAGCAGCGGGCCGAGCTCGCGGCCCAACGCGGCCATCGAGAAGTTCACGACGAAGGCGGCGAGCCAGGGCGGCACGTGCAGCGCCGACCACGGCGCGTCGGTCACGCGCATCGCGGCGACGATGCCTGGCACGAGCTCCTGCGGGGACGGGGTGAGCGCGCCGACGTCAAACGCCATTGCCTCCTCGCCCTGCGACTCGCGGCGCAGCCCAGCGACGAGCCGTCCGAGCACCGCGCCAAGCGCAGCGGCGACCAATGTTGCGAAGACGACTCGAAGGAAACGCATCGTGTACCTCTCGCATTCACCGTAGAGAGGTCGGCAAATCCCGGCAACGCACGGAGGTAGTCAGCGCCTGATCAGCCTCAAACGATGTGGAAAAGAAATGAACATGCGCATTGACTTATTAGCGGATCCATGGTCTTATTCCCCTTGCCTTCACCGGCTGGGTCGGTAGGGCAAGGGGGGCATATGGACTCACAGCTCGGACGCAAGCTCGTCGCTGAGTTCGTCGGCACCTTCACACTGATCTTCATCGGCGCTGGCTCGATCATCGTGGGCAGTGGCGTCGTTGGCGTCGCCATCGCGCACGGCCTCTCGATCGCCATCATGGTGAGCGCGCTCGGCGCGGTCTCCGGTGCGGTGTTCAACCCGGCCCTCACCATCGGCCTCTGGGCGACCCGTCGCCTCCCGACCATGGACACGCTCGCCTACATCATCGCCCAGCTGCTCGGCGCCACGGCTGCCGCGGCAGTCCTCGGTCTCACCTTCCCGGCGACGCTCCGCGATGTCGCGAACGGCGTGCCGGACATCGCCGGCGTGACGTTCCTGCAGGCCGTCGGCATCGAGGCCGTCCTGACCTTCTTCCTGATGCTTGCCGTGTTCGGCACTGCCGTCGACAAGCGCGCGCCGCACGTCGGTGGTTTCGCCATTGGCCTGGTGCTGACGATGGACATCCTCGCTGCTGGTCGCCTGACCGGTGCCGCGATGAACCCGGCTCGTGCCTTTGGACCCGAGGTGGTCACGGGGCACTGGTCGAACGCCGCCGTGTACTGGGTCGGTCCGATCATCGGTGCGGTGGTTGCCGCCCTCATCTACCACTACGTCTTCATGGACGACGAGCAGCGAGCGGAAGCGGCTGCGTAGCGCTTACACACCGGCATGGCGACGCCGTACGCGTCGTGCCGGTTCCCATAGACGTCGGTATCAGCTGAATTACCCCCGCCGCACAGCTGATGCCGACTAGAGGGCGGGCCCCATGGGCCCGCCCTTGTTTTGCCTCGAATCAAGTCAGCGATCGAGACTGGCAGAGTCCGACTGGCGGGCCTCGCGCACCGAGCGCAACGAGGTCTGCGGCGGGACCTCACCAACCTTCGCCGCACCCACGCGCTGCGACAGGTAGATGCCGGTGTGCCCGCTCACGAGGTAGGCCGTGAAGCAGGCCACCGCCAGGTACGGAGCAACGTCCGCGCCGAACAGCTCGATGCCCATGACCGTGCAGGCGAGCGGCGTGTTCGCGGCGGCGGCGAAGATGCCGACGAACCCGAGGCCCGCGAACAAGTCAACCGGCGCAGCGAAGAGCGTGCCAATGCGGTTGCCGAGGGTCGAGCCGATGAAGAACAGCGGCGTGACCTCGCCACCCTTGAAGCCACTGCCGAGTGCCACGGCGGTGAACAGCAGCTTCCACGCCCACGAGAACCAGCCGGCGCCGCCCGGCTCAAAGCTCGAGAGGATCGAGGTCGCGCCAGGGATCGGCGAGCTGATGCCCAGCCCGAGGTAGTCGCGTGTGCCGAGCAGCAGCACCAGCGCGATGGTGATGAGGCCACCGACGAACGGCCGCACGAGCACCCACGGAATCGTCGCTCGAAACAGTCGACCGAGGCCGTGCGTGAGCTCGGCGAACAACAGGGCGACCAACCCGAACGCCACGCCCCCGACGGCAGCCTCGAGCAGCAACAGCAGGTCGAACGGCAGTCGCCCGTCGTGCGCGACGATCGCGATGTGATAAGCCGTGTGGTGCGCGCCCCACGCCGCCGTCGAGGCGTCCGCGACCAGCGAGGCGTAGAGCACCGGGATCAGCGCGTCGTAGCGCATGTGCCCGATCGCGAGCACCTCCATCGCGAAGATCGCGCCAGCGATCGGTGTGCCAAACACCGAGCCAAATCCGGCCGCCACCCCTGCCATCAGCAGCGTGCGCGTATCCGCCGGGTTGAGGCGCACGAGGCGATTGAACGCACTCGCGATGCCACCGCCCATCTGCACGGCTGTGCCTTCTCGACCTACCGACGCCCCGAAGAGATGCGCCACGATCGTCGAGACAAAGATCAACGGCGCGATGCGGGCCGGCACGCCGCCGCCTGGCTCGTGGATCTCGTCCACGATGAGGTTGTTGCCACCCTCCACCGAGCGTCCGAGGCGGTGATAGAGCGCGGCGCTGGCGACACCAGCGAGTGGCAGCGCATAGAGCAGCCAGGGATTCGCCCAGCGCGTCTCGGTGACGAACTCGAGCGCCCAGAGGAACGCAGCCGAGACGGAACCGACAGCGATCGCCATCGGCGTAAGGATGACCAGCCACTTCGCGAGGTAGCGCGCGATCGCCCCCTGCTCGCCGAGGTGGTGCAGCGCCTGCCGGCCGTACTGTTCGAGCAGTCGAGGAACGTCATTCATGACAGCAACTCCTACGGACCTGTAGGAGTCATCAGCCTCAGGGCGACCACGCGTCCGAGGCGGTTCACGGCGGAACCCCATCGCCGTGCCGCACCCTAATCCCGCCGCACGAGCGAGTGCAAGTCACGCGCGACGCCCACCGTAGTCGGAGAGTAAATTCGCGGCAGCGCTCGTGACTCCTCACAAGCACTGTTCGGAGGGGCAACACCATGGACTTCGTCTACCCGCACATCAGCATCGTGGGCATCGCCGCTGCGGCGATCGCACAGTTCGTGCTCGGCTTCGTCTGGTACTCGCAGATGACGCCGATCGGCAAGCGCTGGGCAACCGAGATGGGGCTGGACCCCGCGAA
>JBAXNX010000097.1:0-5842 GCA_037133575.1 Chloroflexota bacterium | reverse complement strand
CCGCCAATGCGCATCGAGGGAATAGACGTGGTCACGCGAGGAGTCTAGGCCCGGATAGGGCTAGACGATCTCGATCGGCTCTTCAGTCACCACGGGACGCTCGGCGCCGGGCAACCGCTGCTCGACGCGCCACGCGCGGATATCGAGCGGCGCCGCATCACGCAGCGACACGAGGATGTACAGGGTGCCGGGATAGGCTGGCGCACGGTCGAACTCGCCGGGCGGGAAGAACGCCTGCCGCTCATCGGTCGGCGAGGGACGCGCTTCCGACGCAACGTGCGAGTGGTAGATCGCGAACAGCGTCTCGCCCGTCTTGTCACGCCGCACTTCAAGCTCGTACTGCGTCTTGGGGTCCATCAGGTAGCGGTACGGCGAGCCCTTGCCGTCGTCGCCCGAGGCGTTCGGCACGCGGTAGACCGCGATTGCCTCGCCATCCTGGGCGTGCACGACGCCGCACGCCTCGTTGGGTGCGTCCTCACGCGCGTGCGCCAGCATCTCGTCAACGAGCGCGCGAGGGATGCGGGGCATGCGGACTCCTCGATACCGGCGGCGCCGGACTACTACGGGACTAGAGCCACGCCTCTGGCTCGCCGTCATCGATGCACGCGCCCGGCATGATCATCATCTGCAGGAACCGCGAGCTCGCCGGCTGCACCACGAGGTGCTCAACCCAGTGAGCATGCTCCTCCGCCGGCACACGTTCGAGCAGGTCACGCGCGACGACCTCCACCTCGGAGTCGTCGTTCGCGATTCCCATGTCCAGCGTCCACTGCGGCATCGAGACGCGCCCAACAGTCCGAGTGCGAATCAGCTTCGCGGCCGGGTGCGCGCGGTACTTGTCGACGACATCGACCGAGAAGCGCAAGTGCAGCCCACCGAAGTCCTGGCCGGCGAGTGCTCGTGCGAGCACCCGCCGTTCCAGTGCGGTCACGATCTGCATATCCGCATCCGTAGCCATCGAGGTCGTCGAGTAGCTCGGCTACTTCTCGACCGGCACGCCGATCAGCGAGCCGTACTCGGTCCACGAGCCGTCGTAGTTCTTCACGTTCTCGTAGCCAAGGATGTGCTTGAGCGCGAACCACGTGTGCGAGCTGCGCTCACCGATGCGGCAGTACGCGATCGTCGGCTCGCCGTCCTTCACGCCAGCCTCGCCGTACAGCGCGCGCAGCTCATCCGCCGACTTGAACGTGCCGTCCTCGTTGACCGCACGCGCCCACGGGATGTTCTTCGCGCCGGGGATGTGACCAGCGCGCTGCGCCGTCTCCGTCATGCCCGGAGGCGCGATGATCTCGCCCTTGAACTCGGCAGGCGATCGCACGTCCACCAGCTGCGTCGTGCCGCTGCTGGCGCCAGCGGCGGCCTGCAGCACCTCCTCGCGCTGCGCGCGCAGTGCGGGGTTCGCGTCCTTCGCGCGGTACGAGGTCGCCGTCACCGACGACACGTCCGCGGTCGTCGGCCGGCCATCGGCCAGCCACTTCACGCGGCCACCGTCCATCAGCGAGACGTTCTCGTGCCCGTACAGCTCGAGCAGCCACAGCGCGTACGCCGCGAACCAGTTGTTGTTGTCGCCGTACAGCACCACGTGCGTGTCGTTCGAGACGCCTGCGTCGCTCATCAGCTTGTCCAGCCCGATGCGCGAGATGATGTCGCGGTTGTTCTGGTCCTGAAGCTCGGTCGTCCAGTTCCACGCCACCGCTCCGGGAGCGTGGCTCTCCTTGTACGCCTCGGTGTCGACGTCGACTTCGATCAGCCGCACGTTCGAGTCGTTGAGGTGCTCTTGCACCCAGTCAGCCGTGACCAGCTTGTCTACCATGGCGAATCCTCCATACATACGCGCGATGCGCTTGCGGCACGCGCGCTATGTGACCTTGCGAGTGTGAACGGAGCGGCCTACCACCAGAACTTGGTGTTCACCTGCTCCTCGATGTCGTCGTAGTCCGATGTCCACAGGCCGCTCGACAGGTACTTCCACCCACCGTCGGCCAACAGACAGACGATATTGCCTTCGTCGATGCGCTCCGCGACACGCTGCGCCGCACGCACCGCAGCGCCGCCCGAGATGCCCGCGAAGATGCCGACCTTCGTCGTCAGCTCCTGCGTCGTGCGGAACGAGGTGCGCGAGTCCACCACGATCCGTGCGTCGAGTATCGACTCGTCCAGCACCGGCGGGATGTACCCCTCTTCAAGACTGCGCAGCCCCTGCACCAGGTCACCTGGGTGCGGCGCCGCCGCCACGATCTTGATCTCGGGGTTGTATTCCTTGAGCCGCCGCCCGACGCCGGTCAGCGTCCCACCCGTGCCAAGTCCGGCGACAAAGTGCGTCACCGACGGCAGGTCGCGGATGATCTCCGGCGCCGTCGTCTCGTAGTGCGCGTTGGGGTTCTGCGGGTTTTCGTACTGGAACGGCATGAACCAGTCCGGATGCGCGGCTGCGACTTCGCGCGCCATCGCCACCGAACCGTTCGTGCCGAGCGGGCCTGGCGAGAAGATCACCTCGGCGCCGAACGCGCGCAATAGCTCGACGCGCTCCGCGCTCACCGCGTCCGGCATCACGACCTTCACCGGGTACCCGCGCACCGAACCGATCATCGCGAGTGCGATCCCGGTGTTTCCGGACGTTGGTTCGAGGATGGTCTGACCGGGCTTGAGCCGACCGTCGCGCTCCGCCGCCTCGATCATGAACTTCGCGATGCGGTCTTTGACCGAGCCCGTCGGGTTCTGCCCTTCGAGCTTCGCGTAGATGTGCACCGACGGCTTCGGCGAGAACGCCGCGATCTCGACCAGCGGAGTGTTACCGACCATGTCGAGCATGCTGTGGAACAGCATCGCGAGCCTCGCCTCTGGAACTATTGGATGCTGTGAGCGACTAGCCGCCAGCGAGCGCCGGCAGGATCGAGACCTGGTCGCCATCCTTGAGCGCCGTCTCGGCGCCGCCCAGGTAGCGGATGTCCTCGTCGTTCAGGTAGATGTTCACGAAGCGGTGCAGCACACCGGCCTCGTCCATCACCTGCGCGCGGAAGCCCGGGTACTTGCCCTCGATGTCGTCGATCACCGCGCGCACCGACGTGCCGTCCGCCGACACCTCGCGGTTCCCACCGACTGCGTTGCGAATCACCGAGGTCATATGTACCTGTACGGGCAACGTTCGATCCTTCCCCGATTCCCCCGGAGGTCCGGTTGGGAATCAGCCTCGCCGCGCATTGTCCCGCGGCGAGGCGTTACGACCTGCTGAGTGGCCTCTTGGCCTAATGACCGTGACCTGCGGCCGCGCCCTCCATCACCAGTGGCGGCGAGCCGCAGAACTGGTCGTAGTCGATCAACTCGGTCACCGTCGGGTGGTCACCGCACAGCGGGCACGATGGGTCGCGCCGCAGCTTCATCGTGCGGAACTCCATCGTCAGCGCGTCCACGAGCAGCAGGCGGTTCACCAGCGGCTCGCCGATCCCGAGGATCTGCTTGAACACCTCGGTTGCCTGGATCGAGCCGATCAGACCAGTGATCGCGCCGAGGACGCCTGCCTCCGCGCACGACGGCACCAGCCCCGGAGGGGGCGGCGTTGGGTAGAGGCAGCGGTAGCAGCCATGGCCCGGCTTGAACACGGTCGCCTGCCCGTCGAACAGCAGGATCGAGCCATCGACGAGCGTCTTGCCCGCGATGTAGGCCGCGTCGTTCACCAGGTAGCGCGTCGCGAAGTTGTCCGCGCCGTTCACGATGATGTCGTACTGCGGAATCACGTCCATCGCGTTGTCGGACGTCAGCGGGAACTCGTGGCCGACCACCGTGACGTTCGGGTTGTACGAGTGCAGCGACTCCTTCGCCGACTGCAGCTTCGACTTGCCGATGTCCTCAGTCTGGTGCAGCAGCTGTCGCTGCAGGTTGGAGAGGTCGACCGTGTCGAACTCGACGATGCCGATCGTGCCCACACCCGCGAGCGCGAGGTAGATCGCGACGGGTGACCCGAGGCCGCCCGCACCGACGATCAGCACCTTCGCGTTGCGCAGCTTGCGCTGACCAATCGATCCGACCTGCGCCATGATGATGTGCCGCGAGTAGCGCATCGCCTCTTCAGGCGTCAGCGCAACCGAGGACGGTGCGACCCCGCCTGCCGATGCGCCATCATCAGCGCCACCAGCGAGTGCCGGGATCACGGCGACCTGGTCGCCATCAGAGACCGGCGTGCCCGTCCCACCCAGCTCGTGAATCTCGTGGTTGTTCACGTAGATGTTGATGTGCGCAGGCACCTCGCGCGCCGAGTCGTACACGAGGTTGTCGAACCCCGGATAGCGATCGTTCACCGCGTCGAGGATCTCCGCGACGTTCGCACCCTCGACCGCGATGTGCTCGCGGTTCTGCGTGAGATAGCGGAACGGCGTTGGAATGTAGACGCTGACGCTCATACGAACCCCCTCGCAGCCTCGACCGTTACAGCGCGACCGTCAGGTAGCGCTCACCCGTGTCGGGCAACATCGTCACAACTCGCTGCCCCGGCTTGAGCGTCTTCGCGACCTCGATCGAGGCCCAGACGTTCGCGCCGGACGAAATGCCGACCAGTAGTCCCTCTTCGCGAGCCAGCCGCTTCGTCATCTCGAAGGCGTCCTCGTCGCGGACGGACATGATCTCGTCATACACATCACGGTTCAACACACCCGGCACGAACGAGGCACCGATGCCCTGGATGCCGTGCAGCCCACCGTGGCCGCCCTGCAGCACCGCCGCCCGAGCCGGCTCGACCGCCACGATACGAGCCTTCGAGCCCGCCGCGCGCAGCGCCTCACCCACCCCGGTGATCGTGCCACCGGTGCCGACCCCGGCCACGAATGCGTCGAGCTGGCCACTGGTCGCCTCGAGAATCTCAGGGCCTGTGGTCCGCAAGTGCACCGCCGGGTTCGCCGGGTTGTCGAACTGCTGCGGCATGAAGTAGCCATGCTTCTTGGCCAGCTCGCCGGCCGCGAACACCGCGCCCGTCATCCCCTCGATCGCCGGCGTGAGCACCAGCTCCGCACCGAAGCGTTCGAGCAGGCGACGTCGCTCCGTGCTCATGTCCTCAGGCATCGTCAGCACGAGGTGGTAGCCCTTGGTCGCGCACACCACCGCGAGCCCGATGCCCGTGTTCCCCGAGGTCGGCTCGACCAGCGTGTCGCCCGGCTTGATCAGCCCGGCGGCCTCGGCAGCCTCGACCATCGAGCGCGCGATGCGGTCCTTCACGGAGCCGCCCGGGTTGCGCCCCTCGACCTTCGCCAGCACTTCGGCGCCGCCCTCGGGCGACAGCTTGCGCAAGCGCACGAGCGGTGTCGCCCCGATCAGGTCGAGGACAGAGTCAGCGATCAACGGCGTCTGGGTCGCCTCGGAAGTCATCCCATACCCACCATCTATGCGGTCTACTGTCTAAATCGAGTAGCTGAGCGCGCTCTGGAGCAGTCGCCCCCGCTCGCGGTCGGCCAAGTCTCGGAGCGAGACGGCCCCGAGCCGCACCCGCATGTCGTCATAGATCTCGCGCCACACCCACTGCTGCGCACAGACGGTGCCCTCACCATCGTGGTCCTCGAGACAAGGCAGCGGGGCCAGCGACCCCTCCAGCGTCTCGAGCACCTGTAGCAGCGTGATCTCGCTGGAATCTCGCGCCAGCTCATGCCCGCCGGACGGGCCGCGAGTGCTCCGGATCAGCCCCGCCCGGCGCAGCTGCGCCAGCAGGTGGTCGAGGTATGCCTCCGGCACGTGCTGCCGACGGGCGATCTCGGCGCGCTGCACCGGCCCGTCCCCGCCATACATGGCGAGGTCGATCAGCGCGCGCACCCCGTAATCACCCTTGGTCCCGATCATCACCGGGCTGCCTCGACCTTCC
>JBAXNX010000096.1:0-5915 GCA_037133575.1 Chloroflexota bacterium | reverse complement strand
AGGCCCAGTTCCGGCCCCAGCACGCGAGAACGCACCAACGGCGTGCCGCACTCACCGAGGGTGACCATCGGCGTCTTGTCGGTCACCGGGAGGAACTCGGCGTAGCGCTCGAGGATGAATCGCGAACCCGGCTCGCTCATAGCGGCTGCTCCCGTGTGGCTGCATCGGCGCTCTCGGAGAGGCGCACGAGCAATTCTCGCGCGGCACGTACCTGTCGGTCGATCTCGTCGCTCTGGCGGCGCCCGGCGGCCTCCGCGGAGTCGGTCACGCGCTGGAAGTGGTCGAGCAGCACCAGGCGCTGCGCCTCAACCCGCTCCGCAAGCTCGAAGAGGGCGCGGTCCATGCCGACGACGTGTGCGCGCAGCAGCGCGCGCTCTTCCGCCTCGGCACGTGTGGTGTGGGTCTTCGATTCCGCATCGCGCTCGAGCGAGGCGAGGCCATCCTCGACGCGCTGGCGCAGCACACGGTGCTGCTCGATCAGGTCCGCAAACGCGGTCTCCCGGTCGAGGTGTCGGCTCACGAGGCCCAGTTGGTCCTGGAACTGCTGCAGGTCGCGCTGCATCAGCTCGGTGCGCGCCTCGACGGCATCGGTATGGAGGCGCGAGGCATCGAGTGCCTCACGCAGCACCTCGAGGTCGCCCGTCTCCTGGCGCACCCCGCGCGCGAGTGCGTCGACCTGTGCCGCAATCGCCTCGGCGCGCGTCACAAGCTGCTGTTGTTCCTGCGCGACCTCTGCTGCCGCCGCGGTTCGTTGTGCATCGCGATCGACGGTCGCGGCCTGCGCGCGCTCCAGCGACGCAATGCGTTCGACGAGATCGAGCATCAAGCGCTCGAGGCCTGCGTCACTACCTGCCTCGCGATCGCGACCGCGTTCAGCTTGCGACAGCTGGTCACGGCGCAACGCGGACTCAGCGGACAGCCGTTCCTCGACAGATGCGAGTGCGCGCCGCACATCCGGCAGCGCGTCCTGCGCCACCTCGGAACGGCGCGTGCGCCCCTCGATGCTCGCGAGTGTCGTACGAAGGTCGTCGAGCTCCTGCTCGCGGGCGGCGAGCGAAGCGTGTGCGCGCGACACATCGCGGCTCAGTGACTCAATGCGTTCGAGCGCGCGTTCGAGCTGTTCTTCCAGCCAGACCGCGGTCGCTCGCTCGCCAGTCACGGGAGGTGCGCGCTAGCCCGCCATCGCGAGGACGTTGCCGACCTCGACGACGACATCAAGCGCGCGGATTTCCGCAAGCGCTGCGTCGAGCGCTGCGCCCGTAGCGTGGTGCGTGGTGATCACGAGCTCGGCGGTCCCGGCGCTGTCGTCGGTCTCGAACTGGATGCACGACGCAATGCTGATCTCGCGCTCGCCGAGGATGCCCGCGATGCGCGCGAGCACGCTCGGCTGATCGGACACGGTCACGCGCATGTAGTAACGCGAGCGGTGCACCGCAGGCGGGTGCACAGGCAACTTGCGGTACTCGAGCACCTCGGGAGGCCGGCGGCCAACGACGATATCGCGCGCGATATCGAGCACGTCCGCGAGCACCGAACTCGATGTCGGGTTCGCGCCAGCGCCGCGCCCCTGGAACAACACGCGGCCGACGAGGTCGCCCTCGATCTGCACGGCATTCAACACACCATCGACCTTCGCCAGTGGCTCGTCCTTCGCGATCAGCGTCGGCTGCACCGAGGCGACGACGCCGCCATCGACGAGCCGCCCGGTCGCGAGCAGCTTGATCGTGTAGCCCAGCGCCTCCGCGTAGCGAAAGTCCTTCGCGTCGAGCTTCGTGATGCCCTGCCGTGCGACCTCATCCGGAGCGACAGCGACGTGGAACGCGAGCCCGCACAGGATCGCGAGCTTGTACGAGGCGTCGATGCCCTCGACGTCAGCCGTCGGATCCGGCTCCGCGTAGCCAAGGCGCTGCGCCTCGGCGAGCGCGACGTCGTAGTCCGTGCCGCTCTGCGCCATGCCGGTGAGCATGTAGTTGGTCGTGCCGTTGATGATCGCCGTCACCGCAGTGATGTCGTTCGCGAGCAGGTCGCGCGACAGCGGGCTGATCACCGGGATGCCGCCGCCGACCGAGGCTTCGTAGAGCAGGCGCACGTTGTGCTTCGCCGCAATCGCGAGCAGTTCGCTGCCGGCCTTCGCCATCACTTCTTTGTTCGCCGTCACGACGTGGCGACCCGAGGCCAGTGCAGCCTCGATGTACTCGCGCGCCGGATGCTCCGCACCCATCAGCTCGACGACGATCTGCACGTCCGGATCGGCCAGCACGTCGTCGAAGTTCGCGGTCACCGTGGCCGGGTCGATGCCGTCGCGCGCCTTCGATACGTCGCGTACGAGCACGCGCCGAATCTCGAGGGGACGACCGACCTGCGCGCCATACCTCGCAACGCCGTTGCGCAGCGCCGCGACCACGCCGGACCCGACGTTCCCGGGCCCAAGGATCGCGAGGCCGACGCTGCTACTTGGCACCGGGCGTGGCCACAGCCTTCGTGAAGTCTGCGATCGCGTGATTCGTGATCCAGTCCTCCTTGGCCTTATCGAGCGTGCGCTGTGGCTTCAGGTCCGCAACGGCCTTGTTCAGCCAATCGAGGATCTTCTTGTTGGTGAGCGCGTCCTTCGATGCGTCGGTGACTTCGCGGTCCGCGCTCACCTCGATCGCCTTGTAGACCTCGAAGTAGTCGCCGACCTTCACCACCGGCGAGATCTCGCCAGCCTTGAGCTTCTGCACTGCATCTCTGGTCGGGCCATCGAGCTCGTCGAGCGTCACCCACAGGGGCGCGCCAGTCTTCAGGCCACCAGTAGTCGCAGAGACACTGTTCTGCGACGCGACCTGACTGAAGTCGACGTTCGGCCTCGACACGATGCTGCGGATCTGGTTCGCCAGTGCCTCATCGCTCGTGCGGGCGACGGCCACGTTCACCTGAGCTGCGGTCTTCGGTAGATCGTTCTTGAACTTCTCACTGAGCCGGTCTTCATAGAGCCCGGCCATGATCACCGCGTCGAGCTCGGACTTGGTGAGCTTCGACTTCGTGAGTCGGTCCTGCAGGGCCTTCGTGTACTTGGCCTGGTCCACCGTTGGCGTCGCCGTCGGCGAGGCGCCGGCTACAGGCGTGGCGGTGCCGATCGTCACCGTCGCGTTGAGTCCATCAGGCGTCTGGATCGACGGCTGCGGCGGGGTTGCGGGCGCGAGCTGGCCTTGCAGCTCTTTCGTGACGTCGTCCGAGGTGACCTCGGGGACGAGCTCCTTCGCCTTCTGGCGCAGCGCCTCTTCGCGCTCGAGCGTGTCGAGCGTCTTCGAGACGATCTCAGTCGGGCTCTTCGGAGCGATCGCCTGTTGGAACTGCAGCAGGTAGAGCGCGCGACGCTCGACGGCCGAGGCGTCCCACTGCTTGGAGCCGATCGTCAGAATCCGCTCACGCGGCGGCTTGTAGACGGTGAGAAAGAGCCCGATCAGCACGATCACCGCAACAACGGCGAGCACCACGATCGAGCCGAGGATGACGAGTTGGTCGCGGCGCGCCTCGGGATTCGAGTGCACGCGCGAGGCCGCCCGATTGCCGGCCACCTTGAGGTCCCTTCCGTCAGCGCCGGTACGAAACGGTGGGGAAGGGCGACGCCCGGCATTCCCTGGAGAACGAGCGCGCCCACAACGGACGCGCTCGCAGCATGCAAACCCTAGCGGCGGCCGCTCGAGCGACCACTACCCAGCACGCCCGACGTGCGGTCGTGCTCAGCCGTGTACGGCAGCAGCGCCACCTGGCGCGCACGCTTCACCGCGAGCGCCACAGAGCGCTGGTGCTTTGCGCACGTGCCAACCTTGCGGCGCGGCTCAAGCTTGCCGCGGTCAGTCACGTACCGCCGCAGCATCGAGACGTCCTTGTAGTCGGCGTGCTCGATCTTGTCGATGCAGAAGGCGCAGCCTCGGCGTCGTGCGCCAAAGCGACGGCCACCACCGCCACGGTCGTCACGGTCGCCGCCGCGGAAATCGCGGCCGCCGTCGCCACCGCCGCGCTCTTCACGGTCGCCGCCGCGGAAGTCGCGGCCGCCGTCGGAGGCGGGTGCAGTGATCTCTTCGGTCGTCATGGATGCTCTCTTCGCGTACTGCCCAGAGTTGGTGGGCGCTGTGCTACTTAGTTAGAACGGCAGGTCGTCGGGGTCGATGTCACCACCGCCATCCGCGCCTACCGGCATACCCGGGTCGAACGACTCAGTGCGTTCACCGGAACCACCACCCTGGCCACCGAGGAATTGCACCGTGTTAGCGATGACCTCAGTGACGTAGTGCTTCTGCCCATCCTGGCCGTCCCAGGATCGAGTCTGCAGTCGGCCCTCGATGTAGACCTGTCGCCCCTTTTGCAGGTACTGCGAGCAGATCTCAGCGAGCCGCTGATACGTGATCACGCGGAACCACTCGGTGCGCGACTGGCGCTGGCCAGCGCGATCCGTGAAGTTCTCGTTCGCCGCCACACGGAACTCGCACACCATGGTGCCGTTCGCCGTATAGCGTGCCTCAGGGTCAGCCCCGAGGTTTCCAATCACCATCACCTTGTTCAGCATGAGTGCCATTCCCCCGTTCGGGGTTGGGGAGGTGCGGTTCTACTCGGCCGTTGCAGGCTCAGCCGTTGCGGGCTCAGCCGTCGCCGGCTCAGCTACCGTCGGCTCAGCCGCCACTGGCTCGACCGCTGCCGGTTCAGCTGCTGCCGATTCGGCAACCTCTGGCTCAGCCTCGGCCTCGCTCGCCGTCGGCGCTGCAGCATCAGTATCCATCGCCGGCGCCATCGTCGGGGCATCCGAGTACTGATCGCGCTCGTCGCGAGGCCGACCACCGTTGCGCGGAATGATCCCGCTGATCAGCAGGTGGCGAATTACCTCTTCGGCGAGGTTCAGGGCCTTCTCGAGCCCAACAGCGCCTGCCGGCGGCAGCTCCATCGTGGTGAGCACGTACGTGCCCTCGAAGTACTGCCGGATCGGGTAGGCGAGGCGACGGCGGCCCCAGTTGTCGACGGACAACACTTCGCCGCCCTGGGCGGTGATCAGCGCGCTCACGCGCTCAACCGCGTTTTGGACATCATCCGCGGGCACCCGCGGGCTGATGATGTACAGCAGTTCGTATTCGCTCAAACGGAAACTCCCACCGTGTCCGAGGCCTCACGAGGCCGGGGGCACCATACAACGGACGGTTACTGACCTGAGCAGCAACCGGACGACCATGTCACAGGCCGCCTGCACCGGGGCAGTGAGTATACGGACGGCCGCTCTGGAGGGTCAACGCGAGGGCCTACTGGGCGAGCACCCGCACCCAGAGCTCCTCGAGCGATGAGATTTCGAGGTCAGGCACTGGCTCCTCGCCGCGCCTGCTGAGGCCTCGCCGGTTCAGCCACACCGCACCGATCCCGGCCGACTGCGCCCCGGCCACGTCGTGCCTGAGGCTGTCGCCGACATGCCACACATCGCCCGCCTCCAGCCCGAGGGCATCGAGCGCCATCCGAAAGATCGCCGCGTCGGGTTTGGCGACCCCGACCTCGCCTGACACGAGCAATGGGCGAAACGCCGCCTCGAGGCCGAGCTGCTGGAGCTTCCAACGCTGGTCGTCCGGCGCCCCATTGGTGACCAGCCCAACCGGCATCGCTGCTGCCACGTGTTCGAGGAACGGACGCACATCCTCGAACAGCCGCAGCGACGAACGCGAGTACTCGAGGTGTGCCATGGCCGCGAGCTCCGCGACGGCACCATCTGCACATCCGCACGCGCGGAGCGCCTGAGCCCAGACCTCGTAGCGGAGTTGCTGGCCTGAGAGTCGGCCAGACATCCAATCCGCTTCAGCAGTCGACCACCGTGCGGCCCACACCTCGAAGTTCGCCTTCGCCAGGAGCGCCGCATCCGGCACATGCCCGAGCGCCACGAGGTCCGCACACGTCGCCTC
>JBAXNX010000095.1:0-5919 GCA_037133575.1 Chloroflexota bacterium | reverse complement strand
GTCGATCACGTTGCCGTTGTGCACGAGCTGGGGGTGCGTCAGCGCCTCCTGCGTCTCCTGGTACAGCTCCGCCGCGACGTTGCCGTTCTCGATGAAGATCTGCTGCCACTCGTCCGAGGTCTTCTCGCGCATGCGCGCGAGGATCTTGTCGCGCAGCGCCTCGCGTGCTTCCTCGGGGAAGCCGTTGGGCGGGCCCTGGTAGCGCTCGTCTGCATAGATCTCACCGAGGTCGGTTGCAGCGATGAACGAGTGGAAGAGGTGCTCGACGAGGTTACCCATCTGCATCCACTTGCCGTCCTTCGCGAGGACGGGGTGGTACTGCAGCGTCGGCATCGTGTTGGTGCTGCCCCACGGGTTCGTCGGGAACTGCGCGGGAAGGCGGCGCTGCAGCTGCTGGATTACGAGACCGCCGAGGTCGTACGGCATCATCCCCTGCAGCAGGCTGGTCTCGACGACCTGCCCTTCACCAGTGATGTCGCGCACCATCAGCGCGCAGAGGATACCCTGCACCGCCGAGTGCGCCGACACGTGCGTGCCGACCTGGACGTACGGATAGATTGGGCCGGGCCGCTGCAGCGAGCCGGAGAACGTCATCATGCGGCCGGCCTTCGCAGCGACCGTGCCCTCGTAACCGCGATAGCCAGCCCACGGGCCTTTCGGCCCAAAGCCGGTGATCGAGCAGTAGACGATCGCCGGGTTCAGCGCGCGCAACGTGTCCGCATCGACACCGAGGCGCTCGGCGTCACCGGGCCGGTACGTCGAAAGCACGATGTCCGCCTCGCGAGCGAGCTCATGGATGCGCCGCTGACCGGCCGGGGCCTTGAGGTCGAGCTCGATGCTGCGCTTGCCGCGCAGCCACATCGGCGCAGCGGCCATGTCGCGGTAGGGGTCACCGCCGGGCTGTTCGACCTTGATGACGTCGGCACCAAAGTCAGCAAGCACCATGGAAGCAATTCCACCGGCAGGGCCGGTGGAAAGATCGAGCACACGTAGTCCAGCTGCAGCGTCAGCCATCGCTGGCCCCCTCTCGAAGTACGGTTCGACGGGACCCCGAGGGCTGCGGGGTTAGGACCCTCGCAGCCGGGGGTCGAGCACGTCACGCAGGGCGTCGCCGAACACGTTGATACCGAAGACCACGATCCCAAGCGCCAGTGTCGGTGCGATCAGCATCCACGGCGCCGAGAACATGTACGAGCGGCCCTCGTTGGCGAGCATGCCACCCCACGTCGGGGTGGGAGGCGGTACGCCGTATCCGAGGAAGCTCAGCGAGGACTCAGAGATGATCACGCCGCCGAAGCCCAGCGACGAAATGACGATCAGTGTCGGCATGATGTTCGGCAGAAGGTGCCGCAGCATGATCCATGTCGGCGCAGCACCGAGCGACTTCGCCGCCTCGATGTAGACCTGGCCCATGAGACCCAACGCCGCGGACCGGATGATGCGACTCTCAGTCACGGAACGCCGGAACGAGAGCGCGAACACCACGTTAATCAGGCTCGGGCCAAGCACGACCATGATCGCGATCAGCAGGATCAAGAACGGAATAGCCTGCACCGTGTCAACGACGCGGCCAATGAGGTAGTCAACCCAGCCGCCCGCATAGGCGCTGACAAGTCCGAGCGTCACCGCAACCGTGCTCGCCACGATCGTGACAAGGACACCGATCTGGAGTGACGTCTGCGACCCCCAGATGACACGGCTAAACACATCCCGACCGAACTGGTCAGTGCCAGCCCAGTGGGCAGCAGAAGGCGGACGCAAACGGACGGTGGCGTCCTGAGCAACCGGGTCATACGGGGCGATGACCGGTGCGAGCACCGCCATCAAGAGCAGCGCGATGACGATGACCGCCCCAATGGCCCCAAGGGGCTTCTTGCGCGCGAACTTCAGAGTCCAGTTCATCACACCGTTACGCCGCGGCGTAACGATCGTCCCACCAGAGACGGACCCGGCTGCAGTCGCCACCGTCGACTCCCCCCGTTTTGTCGCCGACGCCATGGGCATCCGCGACATGTCCTGCCAAGGCAGGGCTTCCCTCTTCGCAGAGGAGTATCCGAACTTCATCACGCTTGTCAAGGAAGCCGTTCTGGCCCCGCCCTCCCCGAAAGGCCTTACGTGGACGTCAGAAATGCGCGCTAGATCGGCGTTGTCGGCGCGGACCTATCACATGTAGAGTACGGCCGGCTCGGAGTTGGATGTGGGGGGAACAAGATGCTGAAGTACCTCGTGAGTCGCATCGTGGGGATGCTGCCCGCCGTCTTCCTCCTGATCTTTTTCGTGGTCATCCTGATCCAACTCATCCCCGGAAACATCATCGACCTGATGCTCTCCCAGAGTTCGTCGCCCGACCTGCAGACCAAGCAGGCTCTGACCAAAGAACTCGGCCTCGATAAGCCGCTCCCGATCCGCTACATCGAGTACGTCGGCGGCCTCCTCAAGGGCGACTTCGGTCGCTCGCTATGGACGAGCCAGTCGGTGACGAAGATGATCCGCATCTACGCCCCCCCCACGATCGAGCTAGCCATCCTCTCTATCATCATTGGAGCCGTCGCCGGCATCGTGCTCGGCGTCATCAGCGCAGTCAGTCAGGACTCATGGCTCGACTACCTAATCCGCAGCGTGGCGATCGCCGGCATCAGTATCCCGAACTTCGCGATCGCAACGTCGGTGGTGATCTTCCCCGCGATCCTCTGGGGTATCGCGCCGAACTTGAACTTTGTCTCCTTTACGGAGAACCCGATCGAGAACTTGAAGATTCTCGTGCTGCCCGGAGCTATTCTCGCGCTCGGCCTGTCGACATCATTGATGCGCCTGATGCGCACGACGATGCTTGATGTGCTGCGCCAGGACTACATCCGCACCGCTCGAGCCAAGGGCGTGAGCGAGTTCCGCGTGATTGCCCGCCACGGCGTGCGCAACGCGGTCATCCCCGTCATCACGCTGCTCGGTCTGCAGATCGCCTTCCTCCTCGGAGGCTCGGTGATCGTTGAGACGATCTTCTCGATTCCGGGGGTCGGCCGCTTGCTGGTGACCGCGATCGGCAAGCGTGACTACCCGGTCGTGCAGGGCATCGTGGTCGTCATCGGACTGTTCGTCATGGCCACGAACCTGATCGTCGACATGTCCTACGGCTTCTTGGACCCGCGCATCAAGATCGGCGGCTAACCCGCCACCTTCGAGTCCGCTTGACGCTTACGAGGCCCGCCGATTGGCGGGCCTCGTTCGTTTCGTCACCAGATACAAACAGCTTCGCCTCGCTATCGCAGCACTGACATTGCTGAGGCTTCGTCTCCCCATTAGCCTCGACTCGTGAGTTCCGACCAGACTCTGGCCTGTGTCCTGATCTGCAACGGCAAGCACTGCCGCGGCCAGACACGTGACCGTCTCCGCGAAATGCTCGCGAAGGCCGACCTGGCCGTCGAGGACACGCATTGCCTCCGAGTCTGCCGCGGCCCCGTCGTGCTCACACAAATCGGCGGGCAATGGGAGGCGGTGTCACGCCTCCGCGGGAAGCGCGCTCGCGCCAACCTGCTCCGAGCGGTGCAACGACAGCGACGCCGGCCGGTGCGGAAGCGACTCGTGCGAGGCGCCAAGCGGGAGCACGCCATCGCCCGAGGTCATGTCGCGAAGCGACAGGCGTAAACCGAGCCTGCCCCCTCGGAGGCAGCGATCCTGACACTCGCCAACTGGCGGGTCTCGGTGGTTCCCGTCACGATTGCAGTGGGCCCCCCGTAGCTCGGCTAGACAGAGCAGCGGATTCCTAAACCCGTGGGCGCCAGCGACTGCTTTGAATCTGGGATCGCTCACGACGGCCGCACCCCGTCGGAACCGCGACAACAAGGAGCAGTGAGTTGATAGCATCGACGCCGCCCCTGCGAGCGGAGTCACGAAGATGCGCCACCCGGAGAACGAACCCGCGCAAACGAATGATCCACGGGCGACTTCGTTCCGCGCATTGCCAGGCGGCCGCTTTCGGATGGGTTCGCTCGCTCGTCCTGACGAACAGCCGATCCACGACGAGGAGCTTGAACCGTTCGCTGTCGCTTCTACGCCTGTCTCAAACGCAGAATTCGCCGTGTTCATCGAAGCGACCGGACACGAGCCGCCACGATTCTGGGATGACGCTCTGTTCAACGCACCGACGCAACCGGTGGTCGGGGTCTCCTGGTTCGATGCTGTCGACTACTGCGAATGGCTGAGTGGCCTGCTCGGCCGCCGTTGCCGGCTCCCCACCGAGGCCGAACGCGAATACGCGGCGCGTGGCGGTGTCGAAGGGGCACTCTACCCGTGGGGCGACACCCCATGGACCGAGGGAGCGTTCGCGCTGGGCGCTGCGGGAACTGACCGACCGCTGACGATCGGCTCGACATCGCCGAACGGTTACGGGCTGCACCACATGGGCGAGAACGTCCACGAATGGTGCAGCGACTGGTACGACCCCGCTGGTTACATCGGCGACCGTGCCACGCAGGGGCAGGATGACGCCCGCAAGCAACCGGAGCGTCGTGTCTCTCGTGGCGGATCATGGCGACACCATCTCAAGGTCTCGAGGGTGACGGCTCGTTCGTCCCTCTCGCCTGACCGTCGGTACAACGACTACGGATTCCGCGTCTACGCTGATCCGTGAACCGCGCACCACTCTCGTTCGGCTGCCGACCGGCTCACATGCCCGATCCCCATTCGGCGGCCTGGACGCGCACCAGCGCGTTGTTGCTGAGCGCTTCCCAGAGAAGCGTCACGACTTCGCTGTCAGCACTCGACCGCCCGTGCGACTCGTACAGCGCAACGAACACAAATACGCCGGGAATCCCGACGCGTACCTAGCTCCAATATTTCCGGTCGCAGCTCAGTAGCGCGAGCACCCCAGCCGTCCAATAGAACGCCCCAAGGAATGCGGCGGTGATCGGCGGGCGAGGACGCGAAGCCCTCCCATCCGCACGGGCTCAACCTGAGCCACGAGCGGTCACCGCGAAGGGGGGCTGCTGGTCGCCGCCTTGAGGAATGTCGAGGGGTCGAGAATCAGTCCTTGCCCCGACGGGAGGAGCGCAATTTGGACATTCGGTGCTAGCTTCTGCAGCGCTTGGAACTGGATCAATTCCGGTGTGAGTGAGGCGCTCAACGCTTTGTTCGCATCGGCCTGCCCCTGGGCGTTGATGCGCAAAGCATTGGCATCGCCCTGGGCGGTGGCAGCCTTCTGGCGCGCCTGCGCCTCACTGACCGCAACCTTGTTTTGCTCGGCCTGCGCGTTCTGGGTCGCTACCTGCTTTTCCTCGATTGCCCGAGTGAACGCATCATCGAAGTGGATGTTGTCGATCAGCAGGTCGTTCACCGTGATCGAATAGGGTTCGAGCTCACGGCTGAGCTTGTCGCGGACGGCGATGCGGATGTCCTCGCGATGTGGCAAGACATCCGTGGATGGATATTTCACTGCCTCTTCTTTGAAGAAGTTATTCACTCGCGACGGGATAAGCACGTTTTGGTAGTTCGGACCGACAGCCGTATAGAGCTGCTGGATCGCGATCGGTGAGACCTGATAGTTGAGCGTGATCGCGGCAGACAGATTCTGCGTCTCCTTCGACGCTGCGGCGATTGAGGCATCTGAATATTTCTGCACTTGGATGCTCGCCTGGCGCACCTCCTGCCACGGCAGGGTCACGGCGAGGCCTGAGTTCGTCTGATTCGTGATCGCTCCAAAGGTGTACACGACGCCGACGTGACCGGCGTCGATGGCGTGCACTGAGTTTCCGAACGTGAGCACGATGGCCAGGACGAGCGCACCAGCGACCGCCGCACGCGACACCACAACGCCAAGATGTTCCTGTGCAACGATGCGTGGGTCGTTCTGAATGAGCGCGGCCCGTGCACGGGCGTTCTGAGCGATGCTGCGTCCCACGAGTACGACAGCGCCTGCAATCACAG
>JBAXNX010000094.1:0-6001 GCA_037133575.1 Chloroflexota bacterium | reverse complement strand
CCCATCGCGCCCGTCAGCGTCGCCACATCCACGATCGCCGCCGCGTTCTCGGAGCGCGCGTAGCCAATCCCATCGGCTAGCACCAACCGCCCCTCCGCGTCCGTGTTCAGCACCTCGATCGACTGACCGTCCATCGCGTACACCACGTCGCCCGGCTTCGTCGCGCTCCCCGACGGCATGTTCTCCGTGCACGGCGCGATCGCCAGTACGTTCACCGCCGGCTGCAGCGCCGCGATCGCCTGCATGCTCGCGATCACCCCCGCTGCGCCCGTCATGTCGCCCTTCATCCGGTCCATGTTCAGCGCCGGCTTGATCGAGATCCCGCCCGTGTCGAACGTGATCCCCTTCCCGATCAGCGCCACCGGCCGCCCGCGCCCACCACCGCGATAGCGCAGCACGATGAACTTCGGCGGCTGCACCGATCCATTCGCGACCGACAGGTAGGAGCCCATTCCCAGCCGCTCGGCTTCCGCGCGCTCGATCACCGTGCACTCAATGCCACTTGCCGCTGCCAGCTCCTGCGCCCGCTCCGCCATGATCGACGGTGTCATCAGGTTCGCCGGCTCATTGCCCAGGTCGCGCGCCACGTTCTGCGCCTCGGCCAGCGCGGTCCCCGTCGCCGCGCCGCGTCGCACCCTTGCGAGCTTCGAAGCCACGGACTCCACGAGCGTGATCGAGGTCACCGCACCGCTCGGCTTGTCGCCCGCCTTCGTGTGGTGCTTGTCGAAGCGATACAGCCCGAGGATGAACCCCTCGCTCAGCGCGCGTCCCGCCGCCTCCGGATCGAGGAACTCCGTGGCCCCCTGCGTCGAGACCACCACGCTGCGTGCGTCCATCAGCCGCAGCGCCCGTCCCAGCGTGCCCGCGCGGTTCCGCACCCAGTCCTCGGTGCGTCCGCCCTCGCCGCCCACCCCGTGGACCACCAGCCGAGTCGCGCCGATCGCGCCCCGTCCTGGGATCACCGTCGTCTCACCGGAGCGCGCGCGGATCAGCCCGGAGCGCAGCATCTCCGAGACCACGCCTCCCAGCGCGAGGTCCACTTGTGCCGCTGCCCCGGTCAGCCGCTTCTGCCCCTCGCTCACCTCGATCACCAGCGTGTCCGCCTGCTGCGTCGTCAGCGGTCCACCGGCAACTGTCACTGCAACCATCGAGGCGTCTCCGTTTCGCGCGGCGAGCGTGCATGCAATCAACATCAAACTGCGATGCCGGGGAGCATACGGCGACGCTCACGAGCCGGGATCGCCTCCCACCCCGCCGTATGATCCGCAGACCATGGCTGCCAGTAATCGAGAGTTCGCCGCGAGAGTCGCCCTTCGCCTCATCCCGGCGGGGCACCGTGCCGCGCGCTGGACCGACGTCGGCGAGCTCGGCTTCGCCATCCTCGGCTTCTTGGCCTATTTCCTGGTGCGAGGTGCGGTCGTCACGCGCGCTGCGGACGCCCTCGACCACGCCCGCGACATCGTCCGCCTCGAGTCTGGCCTCGGCCTCTTCATCGAGCCGCAGATCCAGCAATGGGTGCTCAGCTCGCCCTGGCTCTGGCGCATCGCCAACTTCGTCTACTTCTGGTGCGACTTCCCGCTCATCGTCGCCGTCGGCCTGCTGCTCTTCTGGCGCCGCCGCGACCAGTACACCAAGCTCCGAGATTCACTCCTGCTCTCAGGAGGCTTCGCGCTCGTCATCTATATGACGTTCCCCGTCGCCCCCCCGCGCTTCCTCACCGAGTGGGGCTTCGTCGACACGCTCGCGGTCTTCTCGAATCTCTCCTACCAGGCGCAGTCCATGCACCCCTTTGTGAACCCCTACGCCGCGGTGCCGTCGCTGCATGTCGGCTGGTCCTTGCTCCTGGCGGTCGCCGTCTTCCGGAGCACCAGGCACTGGTACTGGCGAGGCGGGATGCTGCTCGTGCTCGCCATCCAGCTGGTCGCCGTCATCGGCACGGGCAATCACTTCATCTTCGATGGCCTCGTCGGCGCCGCTGTCTGCCTCGCCGCCCTCGAGATCACCGACGCCATGCATCGGCGCGGCTACCCCACGGTGCGTCGCCGCATCCGCCTCTGGTCGCACCTCGGCCGCTGATCACGAGTCAGAACGAGCATTCAATCAACACTGCGTCGAGGCTGACCCGAGCTAGGCCGACTCCCGGTACCAGGCCACCCCCACCATCCGTGGCCCGAGGCGCATCGTGGCGTGCCTGCTCAGCGGCGCCAGCACCACCTCCACCGGCTCCAGGTTCCGCCGAGCCCACTCGGCCAGCGCCCCAGCCGCCGCCGCAGAGCCGGCGTGGTGCACCGCCAGATGCATCGCCCCAGCCCCCTCGCGCGTCTCCCTCGCCAGCAGCTCCCGCAGCTTCACGAGGCCAATGTCGCGCTTCGGCGGGATATCGAGCCGCTCGATCTGGTCGCCCTGGAGCGCCACGATCGCCTTCCCGCCAATGATCTGGCTCGAGAGAGTCGTGTCCACGCCCGCGAACTGCGGGTGCTCGAGGTATGCGATGACCCTGACGCTCTGCCGTACCGACTCGGCGGCTGCCACGGCAGCATCGAGGTCAGCCCCAGCGCGAGCAGCGGCCACGGCCTGCCAGCCGCACCCCATCAGCGCCGCCGCCGAGTCGTGCAGGCGCAGCTCCCGCCGCATCGGCGACATCGTCGAGACTGCCTCGACCGCCGCGCGAATCTCCGGAGAGCCCCCGAAGCCGTCCCCGGCCCCGATATACAGCATCGAGGGGAACAGGCTGGTCGCCCGGGCCAGCGTATGGAGCGCTCCAGCTGCGTCGAGGGGGGCCGCCTCGCGGCGGAGCTGCTGCGCCGACTCGTCCTCGTCGTACGGGGCAGGCTCGAGCGGCGCGGTTAGGATCCCCAGTTCGTCGAGGAGTGCCTGGGGGATGCAGGCGTCGGCGTCAGTGAAGATGCCAAAGCGGGTCATGGCGCCCTCGTTGGTTCGATTTGTCGGTGAACTGTCGCGTACGGATTGCCGATGAGCGGACGGCTATGCTAGCGTACCCACACGGTCTCCACCGCGAGAGACCAGCGCCGTGGGCCTGCGGGCCGGCGCGTGTGTCGTGAACAAACGGTACAACACCCAGCAGCCGGGGCGCGGCCGGCCTCTTGTGACAGAGTGCTATGCAGACAACTGAGCAGAAGGCTCCCATCATCAAGGAATTCGAGCGCTTCCCGGGTGACACCGGTTCGCCCGAAGTGCAGGTCGCGCTCCTCACGGATCGCATCAAGTACCTGACGGATCACCTGCGCCAGCACCGCCATGACTTCGACACTCGTCGGGGTCTGCTGATGCTGGTCGGTCAGCGCCGCCGCCAGTTGCGGTACCTGAGCAACACTGATGTTGACCGGTACCACACGCTGTTGTCGCGGCTGGGCTTGCGCCGCTAGGGCGTTCGCCTTGAGAGGGCCGGCCATGTGCCGGCCCGTTTCGTTTCTTTTTGATTCCATGTCGGGGCTGGGAATAATGCCCGACTGGCGCCCAGAGTTGGCCGGAGGCCAACAGGGCCACTGAGCAGCACGGGTCCGAGTGAAGTACTGACGTACTCGCTGACCTTGCTCAGAACTGAGGATTCCATCCCACTGCCTACACCCCCTCGGTCGTTGTCCGCTCCGAATCCTCGGCGGGTAGCTGCGGCCCTCCTGTGCACGAAAGGCGGCTACATTGGCTAGCGCACGCACATTCACCACCACCATCGACGGTCGCGAGCTTGAAGTCGGTACCGGCCAGCTCGCGCAGCTCGCGGACGGCTCCTGCACCATCCGCTTCGGCGACATGATGCTCCTCGCCACCGTCTGCGACGGTGAGCCCCGAGCGGGCATCGACTTCTTCCCACTGACGGTCGACTACGAAGAGCGCATGTACGCGATCGGCAAGATCCCGGGCTCGTTCTTCCGTCGTGAGGGGCGTCCCGGCGGCGAGGCCACACTGGCCGCGCGCATGACGGACCGCCCGATTCGCCCGCTGTTCCCGAAGGGCTACCGCCGCGAGGTGCAGGTCGTACTGACGCTGCTCTCCTCGGACCGCGAGAACCCCGGCGATGTCTGGGGTACGACCGCTGCGTCGATCGTGCTCGGCATGTCGAAGATCCCGTTCAGCGGCCCCGTGTCGTCCGTGCGCGTCGCGCGCATCGACGGCCAGTTCCGCGCCTTCCCGACGTACGAGGAAGTCGCGCAGGCTGACCTCGACATCACCGTCGCTGGCACTGAGGCATCGGTCGTGATGATCGAGGCTGGTGCGAGTGGTGTGCCGGAAGCGGCTGTCCTCGAGGCGATCGCGTACGCGAACACGATCATCCAGCAGCTCAACGAGCTGCAGAAGGAGATCGCCGCAGCGCTCGGTGTCGAGAAGCTGCACTTCGAGTACCCCAAGGGCGTGGACGCCGAGCTGCAGTCGAAGGTCTCGGCGCTGCTCGCATCGCGCGAGACGCAGATGCTCGACGCCGTGAAGTCGGAAGGCTCACGCGGCATCGACACGCTGACGCGTGAGCTGGTCACAGAGCTTGGCAACGACGCAGATGGCAACCCCGCCAACTCGCGCGAGGTGCAGGCTGCGATCGACGCGCACATCAAGCCGTTCGTCCGCAACCGCGTGATTACGCAGAACCTGCGCCCTGACGACCGCGCGAACGACGAGATCCGTCCGTTGAGCGCAGCCGTTGGGCTGCTGCCTCGTGCGCACGGTTCTGGTCTGTTCCAGCGCGGTCAGACGCAGGTGCTGAGCGTCGTGACGCTGGGCCCGCTGGCCGACCGCCAGCGCCTGGACAACATCTCGCCGGCGCCGTTCAAGCGTTGGATGCACCACTACAACTTCCCGCCGTTCTCGGTCGGCGAGGCTCGTCCGCTGCGCGGTGCGGGTCGTCGTGAGATCGGTCACGGCATGCTGGGTGAGCGGGCAATCGAGCCCGTGCTCCCGTCGCAGGAAGACTTCCCGTACGCATTACGTTCGGTGTCGGACGTGCTGTCGTCCAACGGCTCGACGTCGATGGCGTCGGTCTGCGGCTCGATCCTCGCGCTGATGGATGCTGGTGTGCCGATCTCGGCGCCGGTCGCCGGTGTGGCGATGGGCCTGATGTCGGACGACGCGGTGGAGAACTACCGCGTGCTCACCGACATCGCCGGCATCGAGGACGCGTTCGGCGACATGGACTTCAAGGTCGCCGGTACGGCTGAGGGCATCACTGCCCTGCAGATGGACATCAAGCTGCAGCGACTGCCGGCCGGTCTCCTGGAGGCCGCGCTCGAGCAGGCGCGTCAGGCTCGCCTCAAGATCCTCGACGTGATGCTTGCCACACTGGCCGAGCCACGTGAGGAGCTCTCGCAGTACGCACCGCGTACCGAGGTGATCAAGATCGACCGCGAGAAGATCGGTGCGGTCATCGGCCCAGGTGGTCGTGTGATTCGCGGCATGGTCGAAGAGACCGGTGCCACGATCGATGTCGAGGACGACGGCACGGTGCGTGTCGGCGGCAGTGACCCCGAGGGCGTGCGTCGCGCGATCGACATGATCCGCGGCCTCACCAAGGAGGTCCAGATCGGCGAGGTCTACGACGGTCGCGTCACTCGCATCATGACCTTCGGTGCATTCGTCGAGATCCTTCCTGGCAAGGAAGGCCTCGTGCACATCTCTGAGCTCACTGAAGAGCGAGTGAACCGCGTCGAAGACGTGGTGAACCTCGGCGACGAGGTCAAGGTCGTGGTCGTCGAGATCGACAACCTCGGTCGTATCAACCTCTCGCGCCGCGCGCTGCTGGATGGCGGCGAGGGCGTGGACGGTCGCGTCGGCATGGCCGAGCGCGATGAGGACGAAGAAGAGTTCAACGAGGACGAGATTCCGCGTCGCCCGGAGCCGGGTGAGACGCCTCGTTCGATGATCGGTGCCGGTCGCACCGGCAGCGGTGGCGGCTTCGGCGGCCAGCGCGGTCCGCGGCCCGGTGGTGGCGGCGGCTACGGCGGCGGCGGCAACCGCGGCGGTGGTGGTGGCGGCGCCGGCGGCCAGCGTGGTC
>JBAXNX010000093.1:0-6037 GCA_037133575.1 Chloroflexota bacterium | reverse complement strand
CGATCGCCAGCGCGCGCCCGCGCTTCTGGACGAACCATTTCGCGAGCGGCACCGTCGTCAGCAGCTGCCCCGCCGGTCCGCCGAGCCCTGCGAGTCCCGACAGCGCAAACACGAGGTACACGAGCCACAGGTGGTGCACGAAGGCGAGCGCGATCAGCGTCGCCCCGACGATCGTGCCGCTGATCACGCCGATCCAGCGCGCGCCGTGCCGGTCCAGCAGCACGCCGAGGAGCGGGCCCGCCACGCCGCCGGCGAAGAGCCGGAACGTGAGCGACCACGCGAGCGCGCTCTTCGACACGCCGAGCTCCTCAGACATCGGCCCGATCATGAAGGAGAACACGACGGGGTTGAGCGTCGAGGACACGGAGTTGATCGCGAGCGCGGTGCCCACCATCACCCAGCCGTAGTAGAACGGGATGCGGTTGATCAGGGACAAGCGGTCCTCGTTCCGGGCCGGCCGCCGTAGCGCCTGCATGCTGTGGTCTGGTGGTGTCGAGAGCGAGTGGCGTCGAGGGCTACGTGTCGCCCCGCCGTTCAACCAGGCGCGCAGGCACGCCCGCCTCGGGCACGTCTTCCTCGACGCCCTCGAAGTCGTCCTCTTCGCTCGCGCGCTCGCTGAGGGGCACCTGCAGCGTGAGGATGCGGCGGTGCGTGAGCACGACCACCGCGACGATCGACAGCGCGATCAGCGACAGCCCGCGCAGCGCGTTCTGCCCGCCGAAGTACTCGGCCAGCGTGCCCGCGACCGCCGCGCCGACCGGCACGAACCCGCGGTTGAGCAGGTAGATGCTCATCACCCGCCCGCGCAGCCGCCTGGGCGTCATGATCTGCAGCAGCGATTGGTTCTGCGTCGTGTACGTCACGCTGAACAGGCCGAGCACAAATCCGAGGATGCAGCTCACCCATACCCACTGCGAGGAGCCGAACGCGAACACCGCAAGGCTGAACCCGGTCGCACCGAGCACGACCGAGATCCCGTAGCCCGTGGTGCGGCGCATCGTCGCGACGACGAGCGCGCCCGCCAGGGCGCCGATGCCGATGAACGTGAGTAGCATCCCCTGCAACACGGAGGTGCCGTGAAGCACCTCGATCGCGATCAGCGGCATGAGCGAGGTGTACGACATCGCGAAGGTCAGCGGGCCGAGGCCGAGCAGCAACTGGGCGCGGATGTTCGGTTCCTTGGCGGCGAACGAGAGGCCCTCGCCGACGCTCTGCAGGAACGGCAGCCGCTCGCGGCGGCGGCCGTGCGAGTCCCGCTGCTCGAAGCGTTGTGGGACCACGATCTGGTGCGTCCAGATCGTGGCGACGGCGTACATGACCGCCTGGACGAGGTAGGAGCCACCGGTGCCGACGGCCGCGATCAGGAATCCTGCGGCCAGCGGGCCGATCGACCTCGAGCTGTTCAGCGCCGCGGAGTTCAGTGCGAGCGCGTTCAGCAGCTTGCTCTCCGGCACGAGGTCGCTGATCAACGTCTGGCGTGCCGGCTGCTGGAACGCCTGCACCGTGCCGGCGAGGAGCGCCGTGACGTAGATGTGCCACACCTCGACGCGACCAGTGAGCACGAGGACGGCGAGGATGAGGTTCAGCAGCCCGTTCGTGACCTGCGCGACGATCAGCTGGATCTTCCGCCCGGACCGGTCGGCCAACGCACCGGCGAGGATGCCGAACATCAGCAGCGGGAGGCCACGTGTCGCCGTGACCAGGCCCAGCTGCAGTCCGGAGCCGGTGATCTGGTAGATCAGCCAGCCACGGGTGACCTGGTCCATCCACTGGCCCATGCTCGTGCTGAGCTGACCCAGCCAGAGCAGGCGGTAGTCGCGGATTCGCAGCGAGTCGAAGGTACTGATCGAGGCCACAGGAGGTTCCGTCGAAGGCTTACGTACACGTCAGGTTCACGGACGGTAGCGGGTCACTCGACTTTCCGCCAGACCCCGCGCCTACTCCTGCGCGGCGGCGTCCAGGCGGCGACAGGCCTCGGCGTAGACGTCGGCGGGCAGCGGCCCCTTCGCGAGCGCGTCGAGGTTCGCCTGCAGGTGGTGCGGGTTCGCCGTGCCGACGATCGTCGTGTCCATGTCGGGGTTCGAGAACGCGAATCGCAGCGTGAACTCGATGGCTGCGGCGCCGTCCAGCAGGTCGTCGAGGCGGGCGCGCTCCCAGATCGCGCGCGGGCGCTCCTCGGCGACCTCGGGCAGGCGGCGGACGGCCCAGCCCTTGTCGGCGGCCGGGGCGCCGCGGACCGCGCCGCCGCGGATCACCGTGCCGGCGCCGGCCGCCTTCGCCGCGGCGATCGCCGCCTCGTGGTCGCGCTGGAGCGCCGAGTACGGGATCTGGAACTCGTCGAACACGCCCATCGCGATGTGATCCTCGAGGTCGGGGAGCACGCCGGACATGCCGATGAAGCGCACCTTGCCGTCGCGCTGGAGGTCGCGAAGCGTGTCGAGCGCCCCGGCTTCCTCGAGCGTGGCGCGCGAGGGGCTGCCGTGGAACTGCACGATGTCGAGGTGGTCGGTCTTCATGCGGCGCAGGCTCTGCTCGACGCCCGCGACGATGTTCTCGCGCGTGTAGACGTGGCCCGTCGTCCCGGCCGGCACCGCCACCGGGCACCCGCACTTCGAGGCGAGGAAGAACTCGTTGCGGCGGTGCGCGATGTACTTCCCGATCAGCTCCTCGCTCTCGCCGTAGTCCGGCGAGGTGTCGATGAGGTTGATGCCGGAGTCCAGCACCGCGAGCAGCGTCGCCTCCGCCTGCTCCGGCGTGACCGGCGTGAGCCGCCCATTGTCCAGCGACATCGCGCCGTAGCCGAGGCGCGTGACCTCGAGGCCGGTGCGTCCCAGCGTGCGCTTCGGCAGTCCGGTGTCGGTCATGTGTGGCTCCTCGTGTGCTCGTGCGGGCGTTGATGTGACGCGGTCAGTCGAGGTGACCCCGTGCGTGCAAGGGCGTGGCGACGCTACTGGTAGATGACGATGTCGGGCGGACGCGCGAGCGCGGCGAGCTCGTGCGGCGTCATCATCGGCTCGTCCCATTCGAAGAAGAGCTTGATGCCTGGGAACTCCGAGTACGACGCCAGCGCGAACTGATCGTACGCGTCGAGCTTCACGCCCGGCGACCCGAAGCCGTCCATGTCGACGACCACCTCGATGTCCGGGTCGGCGGCGAACTGCTCCGCGTTCGCGATCATGTCGCCGCGGAACTGGTGCACCATGAGCATCTTCCGCGGCAGCCCGCCCTTGCGGACGATGTCGCCGAGGTAGCTCTGCACCTCGTTCACGCTCGCGGCGGTCAACGTGCCGATGGTCTTGCCCGGCGCAACGTGCTCGGCCTTCGTCGCGAACTCCGGGTCGAGCGCGAGGTGGACGAACGGGAGCTTCAGGTACGGCTCCATCTTCTTCGTCTCGGTCAGCGCGTCGGACCAGCCGAGCTGCGTGTCGAGGATCAGCAGCAGCCCGTGCGATCGCGCTGCATCGACCCAGGGCTGCACGTTGCGGTCGTCCATGCGGTCGAGGTATGTGCCATCGGCGGTCTGCTGCGCCTGCGCGACGTGCACCGTGATGTGCAGCGCACCGACCGTGGACCGTCCGTCGGCCGCCTGCGCCTCGCGTGCGAGCTTGAGCGCCTGCTGTGCCGCTTCCTCGGGCGTGTACTTGCCGAGGATGCCCGTGATCGGCTCGTACGGGTGTCCGTAGATCGCGACGACGCGCTGGCGCTCAAGGACGCCGGGTTGCGGCGTGGGCGCGGCGATCACGGAGCTGATCGCTGCGGCGTCGGCATGGCGCGGCGCGATGGTGACCCCGCTGATCGCGGGCTCGCGGCTGGCGATCACGGCAGCCACGAGGACCGCCGCGGCAACACCGAGCGCGAGCCCGCCCGTGCCTCGACGCGTGCCGATCGATGCGGCGAGCTCGCGAGCGCGCTTCGCGCGGTTCTGCGTGAGCAGGGAGAGCAGCGCGGGCGGCGTGGCCGGACGCGCGGCCGGGTGGTCCGGCAGCATCGACGCGATCTGGAACGAGAGCGTCGCGAGGCTGCGCCGCTGCTCCGTGAGCATGTCGACGTAGAACGGCGCGACCTCCGGGTCGGCCTCCGGATCCTCGGCGGCGCGCTCGAGTGCCTCGAGGTTCGCCTGCTCCGAGGCGAAGTACGCCTCCAACGCCTGCAGCGAGGCGCGCGCGAGCGGACGCGGGGCAGCGACCCCGTCGAGGGATGTCGAGGGATCAGGCGGGCACAGGTCGTCGTTCGGAGCCATCGCCGCGATTCTAAGCCTGAGACGTGTCTTCGCGGCGCTCGTCGGTGCGGTCGGAGCGCAGGGTTGTGCACAATCCGTGCCGGGTATCGCACCCGGTGTCACTACGAAGACATAACGCTGGGGATATCCGGTCGACGAGCCTAGCGGGCGCCGTCGTCGTCGAAGTGCGTGCGCGCCGGAGCGTTGGCGGCGAGGCGGTCGAACAGACCGCTGACCACCGGCTTTGCGCCGTCGATCGCGGTCGCCATCGCGCCCTGCCAGTAGTCCTGCAGGGGCGTGAGGTCCTCGCGCGAGAAGCGCACCTCGTGCATCTCGAAGCTGCCGGCGCGGTACATCACTGCGTCGACCGGGTAGTCCACGTCGGACGCGCTGGTGCGTGTCGCGTCGAACGCCACGAGGCCCACGCGGAGCGCGTCGAACAGCTCCTGGTCGTGCCGCCAGATGCGGTCGAGGATCGGCTTCCCGTACCGCGACTCGCCGATGATCACGTACGGCGTCGCGGCGCGCACCTCGACCCAGTTGCCCTCGGGATAGATGAGGTACAGCCGGGGCTCGTCGTCGCCCTCCAGCTGGCCGCCGAAGATGCAGTGCAGGTCGAACGACAGCCCGTCACCGGCCAGCCACTCGCCATCCTCGCGACGCACGCGGCGGATCTCCTCGGCCAGCACGTTGGCGGCCATGTACATCCGCGTCAGGTGCTCGGACTCGTCCTTGAGGCGCTCCTCGAAGTACGTGATCGCCTTGTCGCGCACGGAGCGGAGCCCGCTCGTGAGGATGAACATCGCGTGCTGATCGTAGGTGTGGATCGAGATCTTCTGCGCCATCGACAGCTCGGTGCCCGAGGTGATGCGCGTATCCGCGATCGCGAGGAGGCCGTCGCGGCATTTCATTCCGAGGCAAAATGTCATGTCGTGAGTGTAGGCCGCCGCGCGGCGTTGGGGCGACGGTGGTGTGCGGGCATCCCCGCGATTCGAGCCGGCGATTCGAGCTGAGGTGCGTCGAGGCTTAGCGAGGCTGCGGGCGGCGGTAGCGCCCGGCGCTGAGCTGCGGGCGCTGCACCTGTCCCGCGCGGGCCTGCTCCGAGGACCACCGCACGAGGCTGGTGGGGGCGCCGTCGGCGTGTCGCGCGCAGGTCCGCTGCGCCGAGCGCGCGGCACGGGTGCGTGCACGCAATGCGCCGATACAGGTCCAGCAGACGTCCACGCGCACTCCTCAGAGGATCGGATGATTGCGGAACAGTTGCGATCGCGGCTCCAGCCGTAACAGCATCATGCCATGCGATATGTCACGCGCACGTTTCGTCTTCGCAAGATTCGCGCAGTTGTGGCGACGCTTCTCCGCCTGATCCGCCTCGATGGCACGCCTCGTCCCAGGTCGCTCACCTGTGTTGTGGAATCCCACGAGGTTCGCAACTACTCTGGAATGGGCGGGACAGGGCTTGCTGCGCAGGTGAAACGTGAAGAAGCGAATTGAACTGACTGTCGTCGCACTCCTCGCGGTTGCGGCGACGATGCTGATCGCATGTTCGAGCGGGGCCGCCTCGACGAGCGCCGGGCTCACGATCAAGACGGTCGAGCCGAACAAGGCGGGGACCGCCACGCCGCCGCCGACCCCGACGCCGGTCGCCGCGATCACACCCTCGCCGATCGGCTTCTCCGCGCAGGCGCCCAACGCGGGCGAGTTCCCCGCGCCGCCCCCGAACCCGGCCTCCGAGCCCGCCTCGACGCAGGGGATCGCGCGGGTGAGCGCGCCGGGACTTGGCGTGAACAACTACCTCGAGGTCGTGCGCGTCAAGAA
>JBAXNX010000092.1:0-6060 GCA_037133575.1 Chloroflexota bacterium | reverse complement strand
CTTGGTGTCCCTATCGGAGAGGCCTACCCCGCACCGATCGTCGATCTCGGAGCAAGGCGCGATCGCGCCCTTGGGGCGTTTGGTGCGGCACGGGATCGCATGCGCTGAGTGCCATTCAGTGCTGATGCGTGCTTGCGGGGGCTTCCGAGGGGCGGCCTTGCGAGCGGAATGCGGGCAGCTCCCGGTACGCATCGATCTCCGCAAGCAGCCGTGCATTCCAAGCTTCGAGTTCGGCGCACGGCTCAAGCACCTGCTGCATCTCGCGGATATCGGCGGCTCCGCGCATCGGCGATCAGCAAGGCGTTCTCAATTGCCGCTTCCGCGGGGACTGCCTGGTCGAGGGCACTCAGCGTTTGCTACAAGAGTCTGCGCGTCTCGAGCACTTGCTGTGAGCCGAATGCGAGTTCCGCGGCGTCGTCATTGAGAGGCCTAAGGTCATCTCCTGTATGTGCTGCTTCTGGCTTGAGCGTGGCTCGCCGCATTGCGAGCCTCCATGAAGGTGACCGGCCCAGTGCGCGTCGCCACACTTTGATTGTCAGCGCGTCGACGAAGTGTGCGCGGGGAAGGCTGCAGAGGCCGAGGATCGAACTCACCCTCGGTGGCAAGGTCGTGACCCCTGCCGTGCCCCCTGCCTCAAACAGCACGCTCGTCGGGGTGTCAGACTGTTCCGCGGACCGCTCGTATGGTCGCCAGAGCGCGATATGCGAACAAGATGCGCAGTGTAAGCGGGTTGAAGAGTGCGCGCGACAGCAGTCCCCGCGCTCCCGAGTGATGCAAGAACCAGATGCGGTCGCTCACTTCGGTGACGGTAGGACCGAGCCACCGATACTCATGACGGTGGAGCCACGATCGCATCGGCCCACTGACCATGGTGTCAGTGAATCCGAGCCCCGGTGAGACGTCGCTATGTCGGGCTACCCAGTGGATGACGAACGGCGGAAACCCCATCTCAAACTCGGTAATTGAGCCATCAGAGAGTGGATCAGCGCGCAGAAACTTCGTTCCGCTGAGCGGCGGTTGCAGTTGAGCGAGGGCGTCGGGGCCCTCATGGAATCTCGCCACTGAGGCTTGCGGCGCTCGCACGAGGAATGTGCGCTCGAATGAGGGGCGTCCAGCAGGGAGCTGCGGGACCTGCCGCTCGGCGCCGAGGCGCGCGGCAACAGCGCGTGCGGCGGCGAGCCCGGAGCTCACGGCTCCTTCAATCGACGGGGTCGCGAGGTAGTCGCCTGCAAGGAAGATGTTCGGCGCGGCCTCAGTGGATTCAGGCGTTGCGGTCATCCGCGTGTCAGCGGGGAGCGCTTCACGAATCCGATCAACCCTGAGAAGGCGCCAGTCGTTGACCGGTTCTCGTCGGAACCATCGGGCGAGCTCCTGTCGGCACACAGCATCGAGTTCCTGCTCGCTGAGCGCCGATTCGCCGATGATCGTCACGCTCAGCAGTGCTCTGCCTAGCGGGGCATATGAAGGAGCCACGTCGCTCATGCATGCGACGTGGTTCACCAGGCCTTGGCCTGTGCCATTCAAGATGAGAATAGGTCGGTCTATCGGCGAGTGAGCAGCGTCATAGGACAGCGTGATGCACGAACGCCATTGCGGGTCAGAGCCTGCCTCGTGACTCACTCCTTCAATCTCAACACCACGAGTGGCGATGATGGCACTCTTCGCAACAACTATCCGTTCCCCGCAGTTCAGTATGACTTTGCCATCGGTCGATGCGACGCTTCGAACCGGAGCACTGGTGCTAATCGCGCCTGTCTGCAGTCGTTCTGCGAGCTGCTTGGGGATACCTGCCATTCCCGCAGCGGGTAGAGCTGCGTCTCCAGACGCAAACATGCGAAAGACGAATTCGAACATCCGCGAGGAAACCTCAAGTGTTGGATCCAAGAAGATCCCAGCTAGGAATGGCCGGAAAAACCGCTGCTGGAAACTCTTGCTGAATCCGTTTTGCTCCAGAGCTTCGGCGGTCGTGATCTCGGGGCAAGCAAAGAGTTCCTCAAGAGACCTCTGCCCGAGTCTTTGTCGCAAGCGGAGCACACGCAGTTTGTCCAGCCATGTGCCCACCACTGATCGCATAGCGCGTCGCAGCGCAGAGGGGCGACGGACAGGATCTACAACTTCTGCGAAGCCCTCTCCGGTCCAGGTCAATGCGCCAGGTTCGAATCGGTGAAGGTGCAGGGCGTTGAGGTCGAGTAGGCTCCCCGCTCGGGGATAGGCTGTAAGGTACACTTGAAAGCCGCGATCGATCGTGAAACCGTCGACTACATCAGACTGAACACGTCCACCAATATCGCTATCGCGCTCGAATACATGCACCCGTAGACCGACTTCTGCGAGAGACACTGCGGCCGTAAGGCCCGCGATTCCTGCGCCGATAATCACGACGTCGTACTCGGTTTCGCTGTTCATGTCGTGCCCTCTTCCGTTGGGTTCACTGGCGTCTGTGCCGGTTTTACGGACAGCGCACGTTGACGTGACAATCGACTACGGGGTGACGGTGTGCGCTAGATCTCGAGTGTTCTGAACCTGACCCTCTCGAGCTCAGCCATCTCGATCACCAACGTCAAGCCTACGGTGGAGCGGGACTTTCCGGAACCTCGTCGCCACGATGAGGATGGCCAGCGCGGCTCGAAGTGCGTCGCTGTCCGGACCTCTTTCGCGCTGCTGTGCTCTCTGAGCCCGCACCGCTGCCGGTCGCGTTCGCGAGTACCGGCGTGTCGATCCAAGTGGTAGGCATGCACTGAGATGTTCGCGTAGCGAGCGGCGACCACGGAGGGCTCGTAGTCCCGCTGGCGCATGATGCGGTCGCATTGAGAGTTGGAGTCGACCGCGTGAAACTTCCGGGTGCCGCAGTGCTGCAGCACTATCGCTATGTGCATACCGGCGTAATCAGCACTCAGGCTGGTGTTCTTGCCATCGATCAGCTGCAGCATGCCGCCGGGCTCGCAATACACGGGTGAGCGTCGGGTCGGCGGCTGGGGTCGATGGAACGCGTTGCCTCAGTGCTCGACAACGCAATGATGGAATCGTTCTTCAGGTCGATGCAGCTGGAGCTGCTCGATCGCCAACATTGGCAAACCCACACCTAACCGGCGCGCGTGATTCTTGGGTGAATCGACGGCTGAGATGTCCCGGACGGACGTCATGCCGTGCTCGATTACCGCAGCCATCTTGGGTACGAACGCACTAGGCACGCCACCTCACCAGCGGCATGATCTCCAGACGTGATCGGTCCGCGAAACCGGGCGGGCTCGCTTACGCATTCTTCTTCATCTCGTCCCGTGCGATCCTCTCGATCTCGTAATACGAGTAGACACCAACTGCCACGATAACGGTTACAACTCCACCGATCGCGGCAACGAGATATTGGACGCTCACCGGCGGGCCTCCAAAAGAGCTCCCAGCGAGAGAATCGAAGGCACCCAAATACCTACGAAGAGCCCCTCTTCTTTGAACCCGTAAAACCACAGAAGTACAGAAAAGATGAACGAAATAAACGCGGCCAGCAGAATGGCTCTCGTTAGGGACAACAAAAACCCGCTCCCTTCAAGATATTAGTGAGGATACGGTATGGCCCCGTCATTGTGCATCTGAGCCCATGCCTGAATGGCGACGACATCGGTGCTTCCCAAGCTCCACTGGTGGGACCGCCATCAGGGATCTGCCGACATCGCCAGGCTCGCGAGGTGAGATGTCGCAGTGTTACTCCTCCGGACGCCGATCTGAACCAGCTCTGAACCAGCTCGAACACCTCTTCGATAAGCGCCTTGCCGCTCCGTGTGTGCGCCACGCCTGCGGCTGAATGCCCGGGGGGCGAGAAATCGGCATTAGTGTGCCTTGGGACTCGATACCACGACGTTGTCGAATGCCGCTTCGGCGGCAGGAGCACCAGCCGCAGACGCACCGCTCAAGCCGATCTGGGCAGTCCCCGGCCCGGTGACCACGTTGTCCGAAGCCGTCGCGACTGTGACTCCGTTCACAGACCCGGTGATCTGATCACCCACGCATGAAAGTTCAATGTGATTCACGAGATTCTTCCCGCGAATCGCCTGGGACTGCTGACTCGGGACCAGCGTCGGATTGGGGATCGAACCCGGAGTGGCCGGGCCCCCAAACCGTTGTAAGGACGCGCTGAATGAGACCGGGGCGACGTTCAGCCTGTAACCGCCGAACGGGTTTGCAGTCGAGCGACATGTCACAGACACGTTCTCAACGTTCTGGTCGCCGGTGACACGCACATCGAATGCGATCACCAGATCCTTCGCGAGCAGTGGGATGTTCACCAGATTGGCGTTCGTTGAATACGCCCGTAGGCGTAGCTCACCATCGACCCACTCCTGAGTGTCACGACCCAGCCCCGTGGTGATCAGTGGGATCTTGCCACGCTTCGGATCACCGCTGAAATCCTCGGAAAGCAAGACGCTCGTCTCATGGGTGGTCGCGAGACGGATCTGCATGACCCGACCGATACCGAGCAGCGCCCGGGGCGGTGCCTGGCTGCCGGCGACGACGGTGGACGTCGACGGCGCCGCGTTACTCATGGCGTTCACGCAGCTGCCCGTTCCACTGCCCGACTCGGAGTGGGAGGCCTTTGCGAACCGATTTGGCGTCTTCACCTTCGACGACGTGTCCGAGGAAGACTGGCCGATGCCAGAAGCACTCATGGACGATCCGCGCCGACTGCGACGCATCGCGGGCTGGCCCAACTGGAGACAGGTCTGGGAAGCCGAGATCATGCAGGCCCGCCGCGTCCTCGTACTCGATGGTGTCGTCCGACGAGGGGAGCCGCTGACGCTATTCACCGGGCAGGTTGAATTGCTGGCCACCGACCTCAAACGGGTCAACCCGAGCGCTCCCGCCCTGCTGTACGTGCTCCGCCCATTGTTCGAAAACGCGGTGCACCAATTGTTCCCAGACCCGCCACACGCACCAGCGGATCCCACTCCAACCGTGGCGGACGTCGGTGCGCTGGTCGCCGCGTACGTCGATGCTCGCGCGAGCCGCACTCCGCCCACCGCGCTTCGCTTCATGCCAGCCGAACGCGTATTCCGGCGCGTTCACTTCGCCAGCGGACTGTTGTCCGCGGTGTGGACCTTGATCGACGCCGCACTGCAGGACGACGTGACCTTCAAGCAATGTGCGATGGGCGACTGCAGCCGGTGGGTCGCCTATAGCCGCGACGGCCGCACTGGCCGCGGCCAGTACTGCAAAGATAACTGCCGCAACCGCGCTGCCTATGGGCGGCGTCAGCAGGCACTCGAGCTGGCCCGACAAGGCGCCTCAACCGTCGACATCGCATCGGCCATCGGGAGCGCGCCCGCAACCGTGGAACGTTGGCTGTAAGGAGAGCACAGACCATGACGAAGCAGCGTGGGTACGGCACCGGGCACATCGAGCAGCGGGGTCCTGAGACGTGGCTGGTCCAAGTCGAGCTCCCACGCGGCGCCGATGGACGGCGCAGCCGGCAACGCCTCACCGTGCACGGCTCCAAGCGCGATGCCGAACGCGCAGTCCGTGACGTCCTCCACCAGCGCGACCATGGGATGACCGTCACCCCCAACCAACTGCTGGTCGGCGAATGGCTGCCCGCGTGGCTCGAGCGACGCATGCACGAGGGCCGTAAGCCGATCGCCGATTCCACGAGCGACCGCTACCGGCGCGTGATTGCCACGCTGCCGCGCAGTTTCGCGGCGCTGCGCCTACAGGAGGTGCGGCCCATGCACCTCACCGCGCTCTACGCCGACGAGTCGCTCACCGCAGACGCTCGGCGCAAGCTGCACGTCGTCCTCCGTCAGGCGTTCATGCTCGCCTTCCGGCAGGAGCTGCTGTCGCGCAACGTTATGGATGCGGTGTCACCACCCCTGGTGCAGAAGAATGCAGAGCAGCGCGTCCTCAACGAAAGCGAGTTGAAGGCGCTGGTCGCCGCCGCGATCGGCACCGCGCACCAGGTGCCGATCAAGCTGACGGTTGCCACCGGGTTACGCGAAGGTGAGTTGCTCGCGCTCACCTGGAGTGACGTCGATCTCGAGCGCGGGACACTCTCGGTGCGGCGCGGTGCCCGCT
>JBAXNX010000091.1:0-6117 GCA_037133575.1 Chloroflexota bacterium | reverse complement strand
CCCGAGAACCGCGGCCGGATGATGAGCACCTACCAGGGCTTCTTCCTGGTCGGCGTCGGACTCGGCCCAGCGCCGGGCGGCATCCTCGCGGACCAGTTCGGGCTCCGAGCACCGTTCGTGGCCTATGCCATCTTCTCGGCCCTGGCCTGCGTGCTGGCGATGCTCGTGATCCGCGAGACGAAGCCCGAGGCCGGTTCGGCCTCCGCGGCGGCGATCTCGAGCGCTGCGAGCGCGGACGGCGCACGCATCCGCGCGACGCTGTTCAGCAGACCGTTCCTGCTGATCGGGGCCGTGTCATTCGTGCAGTTCTTCGCGCGCACCGGGGCGGTCTTCACCGCCGTCCCCCTGCTCGGCATCGACCGAGCGGGGCTCACCGCCTCGCAGATCGGATACGCGATGGCCGGCGTGAACCTGCTGAACATCGCGACGCTCTATCCGTCGGGGCAGCTTGCCGACCGCGTCGGGCGGAAGCTCGCGATCGCGCCGGCGACGCTGTTCTGCGGGCTCGCGATGCTGCTCTGGGGTCGGGCGACCGACTACCCCTCGTTCATCCTCGCCGCCGCTGTGTGGGGTCTCGGATCCGGCATCTCCGGGCCGTCGCCGGCAGCTTATGTCGCTGACCTCGCACCGGCGGACCTGCGCGGGCGCATCTTCGGCTACTTCCGGTCGGTCTCGGACTTTGGCTACATCATTGGACCGCTGCTGATCGGGGCGATGATCGACCGCTTCGGCTACGGCACCCCGCTCATGGCGACGGCCGTGATGTTTCTCATCTCTGGCGTGGCCTTCTGGGCCTTCGCACCCGAGTTCCACCGCCGCACCGCCCCGGCTGTCGCCGCCTCCTGACGCATTACGAGTTCGTCACAACGCCTGACAGACCCGGCAGACGGGTTCAGGTACACGTTTGTGGTACCGAAGATCGTATTGGCCGAGACGGAAGGAAACGGCCATGGGGCAAGCGTCATGTCCGAACTCGTGCCCATACCAGCGGCACTCTTCCAACTCGCCGGTCAGCCGCCGTTCCCCGTCCTCGATGAGCAGGGCGGAGATATCGCGGCCACGCTTGGAGGCGCACAGCCTGCCGAGCGGATGGTCTATGTCGCCGGAGAGCAGCTCCCCGACCTCCGCGTCCATCTGCTGCGCTGCGTACCGCGCGTCGCCGGCAACCTGCAGGTCGAGGCATACCTGCGCGCGTGGATGCTCTACAACGTCCTGACGTTCGAGGTAGCTGCGCTCTTCGAGAACCGCGAGCTGCCGGGGAACGCGGGGAACTCCCGCAACCTGCTGGAGGTCACCCGCGCCGTGGGTCGCGAGGGCGCGCTGTGGGCGGCCTCGGGCCAGGTGCCGTCGTACCGCCACCGCCACCTCGTCGGCGAGACGTTCTCGTCGGTCGCGCACGCCGTGAATACCGCGCTCTACTCGGCGACGATTGCCGCCGCGAGCGGTGAGGAGAACTACGAGGCGCTGCAGGGCGTCGCGCTCGCCGCCGTCTTCGCTGACATCGCGCTCGATGAAGAGGACAACGAGCGCTCGCGCATCGACAAGGCCACGATCCTGATGCGTCGCTTTGGCGTCCCCTCGGTCGGTGCGGTCGCGGGCGTGCTCGCGCGCTACGCCCACTGGGACGGCAGCGGCACACCTCGTCTCGCGGGCCAGGGCATCCCGTTCGAGGGCCGCTGCATCGCGATTACAGCCGACTACGACATCCTCGTGACCGGCGGTGGCGGAGAGTCCGCCCGCACGCCGTACGAGGCACTGTCGGTGATGAGCGAGCGTCACGGGACCTACGACCCGATGTACCTGCGGTACTTCGTCCGGCTGATTGCGCGGATGCGGGTGCAGGACGATGAGAGTAGCCTCGCCGCCGCGTCCTGAACGCTAGGCAGGCTCGGTGCCGACAGGCACAATCACGGTATGCTACAGAACACCATCGAGACGTGGATCGGGATCGCCGGGTTCGGCATGTTCTTCGCTGCGCTCGTGGTGTGGTTCGTCCGGCGTCAGGTCACGAAGCCACGACTGAACATCACCCCCAGCATCGAGACTGATCGGCGCGGCACGCAGGAGTTGCACGTCCGTCTCGAGAACCTCAAGTCGTCGCCGAGCCAGGTGCGGTCGGCCTACCTGATGTTCGAGTCGGGTGCGGGAATGGCGCTGCGGCCAGCACTGGCGGGCTCGGCAATGATGCCGCTGACGCTGCCGCGAGCCGAGTACGCGAATCTGCGCTACGACTTCGAGACGATGAGCCTCCAGCTCTCGCATCATCAGGCCGAGAAGATCCACACGGTCGCGTGCCTGATGGACAACGACGACCTCGTCGGCCACCCCGTGCCGGCGCCCGTCACCGCAGCCCTCCGACAGGCCGCCGAGGCAGCAGCGCCGACCCATCTCCAGACCTGCCCGGGCTGCTCCGACTTCACTGCAGTATTCCCGCGCTGACTCGACCTGACTCGTTATCCACAGCCATGAAGGTCTGTGGATAACTCCTTACGACGGATGTTGATACGCGCGGCGTTTCGAGTATGATGCGCCGCGACGCAGTCCTTACCTGAATCAGGAGGGAACCCAGGAATGCCGTTCCACACGACGATGACCCCGTACAACATCATCCCGGTTGCCACGCCGGACACCGCTCCCATCTGGGAAGGTGCCAAGAATGGCAAGCTCATGGTCCAGAAGTGCAGCAGCTGCGGCTTCCTCAACTGGCCGCCCTCCATCTGGTGCGGCAAGTGCAAGGACCCGGACGCAGCTCGCGAGTTCGTCGAGGTCTCCGGCAACGGCACCCTCTACTGCTGGTACATCTGCCACGACACCTCGATCACTGGCTACGAGGACAAGGTCCCGTACGCTGTGATCTTGACCGAGCTCGCCGAGCAGCCTGGCCTTGTCCTGATGTCCAACATCCTCAACTTCGAGTACGGCGTACTCGGTGAGGGTCTCAACAACGGCATGCCCCTCAAGGTCTGCTTCGACCACGACGATGGCTCCGGACTCGACGTCATCCAGTTCCAGCCCGCGTAACCCACGCCCGCTAACTGAAGACCAACCAGTATCCCCCGGAGCCGTCGGCTCCGGGGGATACTTGTATGACCACCGCTCACACCGACACCGGATGAGACACACGAGGTAGTCACGATGCGCGTAGGCCTGCTCTCCGACACCCACATCCCCGTCGCGCCGATCCTCTTTCCTGAGATCAAAGACGCGCTCCGCGGCTGCGACCTGATCCTGCACGCCGGCGACATCGTGCTCTCGCGTGTCCTCGATGAGCTCGAGGAGATCGCGCCGGTGTACGCGGCGCAGGGCAATCACGACGGCCACCTCAGCGAGGACCCGCGCGTGAAGCCCGTGCACATGCTCGACCTCGAAGGCTTCACGGTGGCGCTGCTGCACGTGTTCGAGCCGTGGGATTCAGGCAAGCCGTGGCTCTCGGGCCTGCTCGGCGGTGCCTGGGCCGACATCATGGTCTCGGGCGACTCGCACCTGGAGCAGATGGCAGTGGTCGAGGGCAGCCTGATGATCAACGCGGGCAGCGCGACCATGCCGCGCAACCGCGCGCCGAAGCCCGGCCACATCGGCTACCTCACGCTGGAGCGAGGCAAGGCGCCGGTCGGCGAGCTCTACCACCTGCCCGACCTGGAGCACCCGCTGTACAAGATGGAAGGCACCGTGCCGACCGGCGAGAACGCCCAGTACGCCCTCCACCGCCACGAGCCCGCACGCGCCTGAAACTCGCCTCCGGGAACGCGCACAGTCGTGATGGGCTGTGTATGATGCGCCCCGGCTCGCCGACCAAGAGTTTGAGAGAGGACTCCCGGGAATGCCGTTCCACACGACGATGACCCCGTACAACATCATCCCGGTTGCCACGCCGGACACCGCTCCCATCTGGGAAGGTGCCAAGAATGGCAAGCTCATGGTCCAGAAGTGCAGCAGCTGCGGCTTCCTCAACTGGCCGCCCTCCATCTGGTGCGGCAAGTGCAAGGACCCGGACGCAGCTCGCGAGTTCGTCGAGGTCTCCGGCAACGGCACCCTCTACTGCTGGTACATCTGCCACGACACCTCGATCACTGGCTACGAGGACAAGGTCCCGTACGCTGTGATCTTGACCGAGCTCGCCGAGCAGCCTGGCCTTGTCCTGATGTCCAACATCCTCAACTTCGAGTACGGCGTACTCGGTGAGGGTCTCAACAACGGCATGCCCCTCAAGGTCTGCTTCGACCACGACGATGGCTCCGGACTCGACGTCATCCAGTTCCAGCCCGCGTAACCCACGCCCGCTCGCACAAAACGAAGAGGCCCGGCGCGTTGCGCCGGGCCTCTTCGTTTCTCGAGGTAACTCGTACTGCGCGCTAGTCCTTGCCGAGAATGATCGTCGCCGCGGCGTGCGTGCCGCCGAGCTGACCGCCGTTGCCGTGCGCGACGGCGAGGTCAGCCTTCGCACGCTGCGAGGTCGACTCGCCGCGCAGCTGCCTCGCTGCTTCCGTGAGCAGGAAGATGCCGCGCATGCCGGGGTGGTTCGAGGAGAGCCCGCCGCCGTCGGTGTTCAGCGCAGGCCCGCTCGACGCATCGAAGCGCAGCGAGTTGTTGGCGAGGTAGTCCTTGATCTCGCCCTTCTTGCAGAAGCCGAGGTCCTCCAGGATCGTCGCGACGGTGATCGTGAACGAGTCGTAGATCATCGCGATATCGATCTCGTCGGGGCGCACGCCGGCCATCGCGAACGCGGGCGGCCCCGACTGCGCACCCGCACTCGTGGTGATGTCCCCGCCGTTCTCGCGGTACTTGGTCGCCTCGCCGGTGCCGAGGATCCACACCGGCTTCTTCTTCGTGTCCTGCACGACATCCTTCGAGGCGATCACCACCGCACCGCCGCCGTCCGAGACCATGCAGCACTCGAGCAGGTGCAGTGGGTCGGCGATGATCCGCGAGTCGAGCACGTCCTCGACGGTGATGTCGCGAATGTCCATGAACGCGAGGTCATTCATCGCCTGCACGGCCTGCGGATTGCGCATCGCGTGCGCACGGGTCGCGACCGAGATCTTCGCGAGGTCCTCGGAGCGCGTGCCGTACTGGTGCATGTGGCGGTGCGCGACCATCGCGTAGCCCGCGATTAACGTCATGCCGTACGGGTCTTCCATATTCGTCTGCCAGGTCGGCATGCCCGCACCAGTGACGTTGCCCGTGCCGATCGGTCGGCGATAGCTCGCGGCGATCGAGCCGTACGACAGCAGTGCGACCTTCGCCCGCCCTGCCGCGATGTCACGAGCAGCGTGCGCCGCGTGGAACTCGTACGAGGAGCCACCGACAGCTGTGGTGTCGATCACCTGCGGGTGGATGCCGAGGTACGCGGACAGGCCGAGCCCTGCGCCGCCCTCGCCCTCTGAGGCGTCGTAGATGGCGTCGACGTCGCTCAGCGACAGCCCAGCGTCATCGAGTGCTGCTCGAATCGACTCGACCTTGATCTGCATCGCGGAGCGCCCGGGCGCCATCCGCAGCGGGTACTCGTGGATCCCGACGATCGCGGCCTGACGATCCGGCATGGCGCGTCCCCCATCGAACTGACAATCGAGCTGGCGGAAGCCAGCGCGCGTTCGTGATACGTCCCGCCCGATCGAGGTGTCAAGGAACCCGCCATACGGGCAGCACAGCGGCACGATGGCGAGGATCTACGGGGCTTTCCGGGCTGTTGACCCGTCCGGGGGATACAATATAGTCAGTTCGGCTACAGAGGACGGATGTGATATCCGCCATCCGCAGCCCGGATCGCGCCATCGAACCCCGCAGTGGCAGGCACATGCGAGCGGCAATTGTCGACCCGCAGAGCCACCGTGAGGCCCGAAGGCGTAGACGCTGATGCGTCGCAATCCGCATGGCCGGCCCTGCACCAGCAGGACAGCTCCGGTCGGATGCGAACGGGAGGTTTGGCGTGAAGATCGGGATCGTTTCTGACATCCACTGCGATGTCGTCGCCTTCCAGCGAGCGTTGGAAGAGATGGGTCCCGTAGACCTCATCATGGGCGCCGGTGACTGGGTCCTCCAGTACCGCTTCTCCAACGAGATCTACGACATGATCCGGGACTACAACATCATCGCGGTCCGCGGAAACCACGACATGGC
>JBAXNX010000090.1:0-6128 GCA_037133575.1 Chloroflexota bacterium | reverse complement strand
GGTCGGCCTTCCGCCACGGCTCCCCAGCTGGCACGAACACGACACGATCGAGGTGCAACGCCTCGCGCGCCGCCGCCGCCAGGACCAGGTGCGCGAGATGCGGCGGATCAAACGTCCCACCGAGGACGCCCGTGCGCGTCACTGTCGCCTTCGACCGGAGGTCGAGCTAGACACTGCGCGCTACTCCCACTCCACCTCAACAGTGCCGATGCGCACACGCTCGCCCGGCTGCACCTTCACGCGCTGCAAGGCGCGCCCGACCCCGAGCCGCTTGAGGCGATCCAGCAACTCGTGCCGTGAATCGAAGTCATCCGTGTCGAACGTCACCGCCAGCCACTCCGCGGTCTGCCCGTGCACCACAGCGTGGCCCGTAGCGTCGCGCTCAGCCTCCACACGCCGCCGTTGAGGCTCCGGGTGGAGTACCGGCACCACCAGCTCCGCCTCAGCCGCCTCACGCGTCCGCTCCTCCTGGAGCACCGCGAACGCGGCTCGTGCGAGCTCGTCCGTCCCCCTCCGCGTGGCAGCCGAGGTCACGAACCACGGCACACCCAGCGCCTCGATCTGCGGGCGCATCTCCTCGATCTGGATCTCCGCCATCGCGTCGTCGACTTTGTTCAGCGCCAGGATCTGCGGCTTCTCCGCCAGCCCACGCCCGAATGCTGCGAGTTCCGCGTTGATCAGCGCGAAGTCCTCGAGCGGCGTCTCGCTCGTCATGTCGAGCACGTGCACGAGCACTCGAGTCCGCTCGATGTGCTGCAGGAACTCGTGTCCGAGTCCGACACCGGCGCTCGCACCCTCGATCAGCCCCGGCATGTCTGCCGCCACGAATCGGTCATACCCCACGCTCACCACACCGAGCTCCGGCTCCAGCGTCGTGAACGGGTAGTCCGCGATCTTCGGCCGCGCCGCCGACCAGGCCGTGAGCATCGTCGACTTGCCGGCGTTCGGCAGCCCGACCAACCCGACGTCCGCGAGCAGCTTCAGGTCGAGGATCAGCCGCATCTGCACGCCCGGCGCCCCGCGCTGTGCGAATCGAGGTGTCTTGCGAGTCGGTGTCGCGAACCGCTTGTTCCCCGACCCACCACGACCGCCGCGCGCGATCACGATCCGCGCCTCGTCCGTCGCGAGGTCAGCAATCAGCGGGCGGTCCTCCTGCTCGGCGTCATAGATGAGCGTGCCGACCGGCACAATGATGTCGCACTGCTGCCCTCGAGCGCCGTGCATCTGCTTCGGCCCGCCCTTGCCGCCACCAGCGCCGGCGTACTTGAGGTCCTCCCGCAGGTCGATCAGCGTCGAGACGCGACGCGACGCCGTGATCACCACATCGCCCCCGCGGCCACCGTCGCCACCGTCCGGTCCACCGAACGGCACGAAGCGCTCACGGCGAAAAGACACCGCTCCATCCCCACCGTTGCCACCTGCAACGTCGACGACGATCCGGTCGATCATTCGGACTTCTCAAAGGAATGGGGATGTGTGATTTGAGATTGTCCTTCGAAGTTCGGCTTGAGCCAGGTGTCTCTAGTAGTAGTAGTAGTGGCGTGGACGGCGTTGAAAAGCCCTGATCCCAGTGTGACAGCAGCGATCGCGCTACGCATCACCTGTGGATAGTCCATCTGCGATCACTAATGAAATGCTCATCAGTCCACGTCATTGAGCTGACTCTCGATCGATACCATTTCGATCGTGCACATCATCCACGCGTTTCCCACAGTTGTGCCCGAGTTTTGCCTGTACATGCCAACTGAAAAGTTCATTTGAATAGGCCGATACACCGAGAGCATACGTGGAGTCGTGTTTGGTGTGCTCTGAAACACAGAGAAACCAATCGCGCCCTCAGCCGAGGGCGCGATTCAGAGGGCGAAAGGTCGAGCGGAACGCTCGCTACGCCACCTGGCGCGAGCGCTCGATGAGCTCACGCAGTGACGCTACGTCGCGCTTGGTCTCTGGGTCGACCACCATGCTGCGCTCCATCTTGCGCCAGCCGTGGTGGACCGTGGAGTGGTCGCGACCACCGAGTGAGTTGCCGATCTCGACCAGCGACCGCTGAGCGAGCTCACGCATCAGGTACATCGCCAGCTGGCGCGGATACGCCACCCGCTTCTCGCGGCTCTTCGAGAGCAGTGCCTCGCGGTCGAGGGCGAAGTAGCGGCACACCACGTCCATGATCAGGTCAGGAGACGGCGGCAGCCGCGGCTCTTCCGGCTGCAGCGAGGCCAGCGCGGAATGCACCAGCTCCGGCGTCAGCGGGTCACCAGTGAGCCGTGCGTACGCCAGGATGCGCGTCAGCGATCCCTCGAGCTCACGGATGTTGTTCGTGTAGCGCGCCGCGATCACGTGCAGCACTTCGTCCGGCACACGCGAGTTCGCCTCGGTCGCCTTGGCACGGAGGATCGCGACGCGAGTCTCCATGTCCGGTGCCTGGATGTCGGCGATCATCCCCCACTCGAATCGCGTCCGCAGACGCTCCTCAAGGTGCTGGATCAGCGCGGGGCCCTTGTCAGAGCTGATGACGATCTGGCGACCGTTCTCGTAGAGGTCATTGAAGGTGTGGAAGAACTCTTCCTGCGTGCCTTCTTTGCCCGCCACGAACTGGATGTCGTCGATCAGCAGCACGTCCGCGGAGCGGTAGCGCTGGCGGAACTCTTCCTGCCGACGCTGTCCGATCGCGGTGACGAGCTGGTTCGTGAACTGCTCAGCACTGAGGTACGCGACCTTCAGGCCCGCATCCATCGTGCGGTGACCGATCGCCTGCAGCAGGTGGGTTTTGCCCAGCCCGGCGGCTCCGTAGAGGAACAGCGGGTTGTAGAGGCGGCCCGGTGCCGCAGCCACGCCCTCGGCGGCCGCGAACGCGAGGCGGTTCGCTGGCCCGACGATGTACGACTCGAACGTGTAGCGCTCGCGCAGCCGTGGCCGCGGGATGTCGTCGTTGACTGCGTTTGAGTCCCCCGCGCCTTGCAGCGCGCTTGTACCGGTCAGTGCGAGGTCGGGCCGGAGTGGCTCGAACCGCACGTCCAGGGGCTCGCCGGCCAGCTCTGTCAGCGTGCGCACGATCAACGGGCGCATCCGCTTCTGGAGCCACTCCGTAACGAATTCAGACTTGGTGCCCAGCACCAGCGAGTGGTCGTGGAGCCGTAGCCCCTCGGTGCCCTCCAGCCAACTCTCGTAGTTGGCTTGCGATACGTGCTGAGCGAGATGACGCAACGCCTGCTGCCACAGCTCTGCTGGGTCGCGGGTGAGGTCGCCGTGCGTGGAATCAGGGCGCAACGGGAAACCTCCGGCGACACCGAACCGGGGAACGCCGACCGACAATGGCATAAACCGTGCACGACGTTGTCCACAACCGGTCAACCGGTGTGGATACCGTGATGGCGAGCCACTGAACGGGACGAATTCCCCTGCGGGTGTCAGACAATCCTTGTCAGAAAGTTCGCGCTGGCGGGCCAATGCCGCAAAGCGACCTGCTCGCGAACCGGGCCGGAGAGTAGCATCGCGTTGAAAACCCGATCAAGGCGCTTATGTGGAGTGCGCTTCGATTTTCTGGGAAACGTAATAAACGCACGCGAATTCATGAGCCTGTGCCATAATTGCGCACCGTTCCCGCCCCCCAAACCTCGACGGGGTGCGCGGCCCGATGTATCGAGGCTGCCATGCCATCCGGACTGCTGCTCGCCATCGATATCGGCAACACCAGCGTCGCGATTGGCGTCTACGACGGTGAGGACCTCCACGCGACCCTCAGGGTCGCCACGGACCAGGAAAACCTGCCCGACGAGTACGGCGTGCTCCTCGTCAACTTGCTCAACTCCCGCGGTGTGGCCGTCGAGGACATCAGCGCGGCCGCCCTCTCCTCCACCGTCCCGCCCCTCATCACCACCTTCGTCGAGGTCTGCCGCGAGTACTTCAAGGTCGAGCCCCTGGTTGTGGGCACTGGCGTCCGCACCGGCGTGCGAGTTCGCTACGACAACCCCCGGGAAGTCGGCGCCGACCGCATCCTCCATGCGGTGGCCGCTCTCGCGAAGTACCAGCCCCCGCTGATCATCGTCGACCTCGGCACCGCCATGGTCTTCGACGCCGTCTCGCGTGAGGGCGACTACATCGGCGGCGCCATCGCCCCCGGCATCGGCATCGCCTCCCAGGCCCTCTTCCAGCGCGCCGCCATGCTCCGCCGCGTCAGCATCGAGCGGCCCGAGTCGCTCATCGGCAAGAACACCGTCGCCGCCGTGCAGTCCGGCCTCTTCTACGGCTACTCCGAGATGGTCACAGGCATGGTCCGCCGCTTCAAAGCCGAGATCGGCGAGGACGCCACGGTCATCGCCACAGGCGGCTACGCGGCGCTCCTGCTTCCCGAGCTGAGCATCATCGATGCAGTGGAGCCCAACCTGAACCTCGACGGTCTCCGCATGGTCTACGAGGCCAACCGATGAGCGGGGTGCTCGAGGGCCGCAACATCGTTGTCGGCGTGAGCGGCTCGATCGCTGCCTACAAGGCCGCCGAGGTGGTCAGTCGCCTCGTCCAGGCCGGCGCCCACGTCGATGTCGCCATGACCAGAGCGGCCACCGAGTTCATCACCCCGCTCACCTTCCGCGCCCTCACTGGTCGCGACCCGTACGTGGATATCTACCGCCACGTCGTCGCGGGCGAAGCGCATATCGAGCTCGCCCGTCGCGCTGACCTCATGCTCATCGCCCCCGCCACCGCGAGCACCCTTGCTCGCCTCGCCCACGGTCTCGCCGACGACTTCGTTTCACTCGCCGCGTTGGCTACCGCCGCGCCGGTGCTCGTCGCCCCGGCGATGGACAGCCAGATGTGGGATCACCCCGCCACCCAGGCCAACAAGACCACCCTCGAGCATCGAGGTGTGCAGTTCCTCGGCCCCGTCTCGGGCCATCTCGCCTCCGGCCGCACCGGCGCCGGTCGCCTCCTCGATCCCGAGGAAATCGTCGACCTCGTGAAGGCCCGCCTCGGCAAAGAGCACGGCAACATGAACGGCCTCAAGGTCGTCGTCACCGCTGGCGGCACCCGCGAGGAGATCGACCCGGTCCGCTACCTCAGCAACCACAGCAGCGGCAAGCAGGGCTACGCCATCGCCGAGGCCGCCCGCGACCGTGGCGCCGAGGTCACCCTCATCACCACCGCTGGCCTGCCCACCCCCGGCGGCGTCCGCGCCATCAAGGTCGCGAGCGCCCTCGAAATGCTCGAGGCCGTCCGCAACTCCGCGAAGACCGCAGACACGGTGATCATGGCTGCTGCCGTCGCCGACTACCGCCCCTCCAACCCCGCCGACCGCAAGCTCAAGAAAGCCGACATGGGCGACCAGCTCACCGTCGAGCTCATCGAGAACCCCGACATCAGCAAAGAGGTCACCGGCGACTTCGTGAAGGTGGTCTTCGCCGCCGAGACCAACGACCTCATCGTGAATGCCACCAAGAAGCTCCAGGCCAAGGGCGCCGCGCTCATCGTCGCCAACGACGTCTCCGCCACCGACGCCGGCTTCGGCACCGACGACAACCGCGTCACCATCCTCGACCCCGAGGGCGGTCGCGAGGACCTCCCCCTCATGACCAAGTACGAGGTTGCCGGCCGCATCCTCGACCGCGTCGTCGATCTCCTCGCCAGCTGCTGACCTGCCTCATTTTCGTGACGCCAACGTCACACACAACGTTGCGCGACAACGAGACGTAACGACACCGTCACGACTCGTCGCACTGTGATAGCCCCGTAACGGCCAAGACACGCTTGTGCACGTCCGCAACTACCCGCGACCGCCATTCTCGTTCGAGCGTCATCGCCTGACGGGACGCATCTCGATGAAGTGAAAGTGGTGCAGGGTTGAGATCAAAGCTATTGGTTCGTGCATCGGCGGCGTTGGGTGCCGCTCTCTTCCTGACAGTGGGCGTGCTCGGCGTTGCATCCGCGCAGACGCCCGCGACGACCTACACGGCCCTGCTGAGGCCGGTGCCGTTGAACGGTGCCACAAGCGGTGCTGGCAACGTGCAGATTGTGCTCAACGGCAGTTCGGCCGTGATCACGGAGACCGTCTCCGGTCTCGCCGCAGTGTTCAACAACGCACCGTACCCGCACGTCCAGCACATCCACGGTGGTGCGCTCGGCCAGTGCCCGACCGC
>JBAXNX010000089.1:0-6153 GCA_037133575.1 Chloroflexota bacterium | reverse complement strand
TGAGGTCGACCGCCTGCAACAGCGTCGCGAGGCGAATCTTCGTACGGTCGGTCGGAATCCCCATCAACGACCCGATGAACTCGAGGTACGTGATTGGCGTCAGGTTGCGAGGAAAGCTCGGGTTCGTCGGCAGGAAGCCGATGCGTCGGCGCAGGTCGGACCGCTCTGGATCCATCTCCTCGCCGAACACCTTGATGCTGCCCGCGGTCGGGCGCTGCAGGCCCATCATCACGCGGAACGTCGTCGACTTCCCGGCGCCGTTCGGCCCGACCAGGCCGTAAACCATGCCCTTTTCGACGTTCAGGTTCATCGCGTTCAGCGCGATGTACTTGTTCTGGTAGATCTTCGTGAGATCCGTAGCCTCAACGACTTGCATGGGGGGACTCCCTCGGCGGAGCGGCCTGAGGCGACCGGGCTGCCTATCCGGGTGGGCGAGGCGGAAGGATAGCAGCATAGTAGGGGCCATCGGAACCCCCAAACCCACGAGATCTGCACGCCCCCAGAACCGCTCCAAGCCCAATCCCACCTCCAGCGTCCGGAAGACGCCTCAACGGGACTCACTCCGCTTTGCAACGTTCGAGACGGCCCTGAAGGCACCCGCGTACAACTTCGAGGGGGAGGGTCCCACCCGGCGCGGGCAACAGACAAGCCGCAACTAAATCGGCTACGGTTGGCCACCTTCGCCACCAGCCGACGAGGAGCACTCGTGGCCCAGATCGACCGACGGCGCTTCCTCGGGGTGCTTGCTGCGCTCAGCGTCGCCGCCCCTGTGGCGCTGCTGTCGCCGACGCGTGCCGATGCCGCCGACGAGTGCAGCCTCGAGGGCCGCGACCTCGACCCGTACAAGGGCTTCGCCAGCACGCGCCCCGGCAGCGGCGGCCAGTGCACGACCTATGCCGCGCGCCGCTTCGACCAGCTGGCACCGAACCCCGGCGTGAACTGGAGCGGCAACGCGGCGACGTGGGCGAACCACGCCGCGTCGGCTGGATGGGTGGTCGTGGACGACCTGCTTGCCGCGCGGCCCGGCGCGGTCGTCGTCTGGGGCGGCGGTGCGGGCCACGTCGCATACGTCGAGCGCGTCACCACCGAGGGCATCGAGGTCGCCGAGATGAACTGGAGCCAGCAGATGTGCGGCTGGTCCACGCGCTTCCGCACCTCCGCATGGGGACGCGTCGACCGTGCCGCGCTCTCATGGGACGAGGTGCGCACGCGCCTCTGGCACCCATTCGTCGGCTACGTCTACCCGGTGCGCCTCGATGCCCTTCCGGACTAACGCAGTGTCGGATTGACGGCGCGCCGTCAGCGCACCAGCGCGTAGACCAGCTCGTCCGTCGTTTCGCCGAGCTTCGTCACCGCCCCCACCAACCGATCTTCGAGTACATACCCGGCCTTCTCCAGCACCCGTGCCGACGCCGGATTCCAGGCGAACACCCCAGCCCACAGCCGATTGGTGTCGAACGAGGCGAACGCGTACTCCGTCACCGCCGAGGCCGCCTCCGTCGCGATCCCGCGCCCCCAGAACGGCTCCCCCAGCCAGTACCCGATCTCCATCGGCCGGCGATGCACGTCGTGCCCCGGCTCGAGCCCGACCATCCCCACGATCTCGCCATCGACGTCGATACCGAAGTTGTGCGTCTGCGGCTCGTGCCCCTCGCACGTCACCACCCACGACCGAGCAGCCTCGAGCGTGTACGGGTGCGGGAACCGATCGAGCAGGTTCCGCCACACCCGCGGATTGTCTGCATACCGCGCGATCGAGTGCTCATCGCCCGGTCGGATCGGGCGCAGCATGCAGGTCGTCAGTCGCAACTCCGGCATGGCCAATGCCTCCGATCCCGTGTTCCGGGCAGATTGCTAACTTGTCACCATTCGTAACACTCAGCGTGCGCGAGCGTGAGACAGCCCCACAGTGCTGCACTACAATCCAGCGATGCAGCGCATCCTTTTGGTCAGCGACGACCCGCAGGTCATCACGGCCTCGAACATGGCTGCGCGCGCCAACGGCCACCCCTTCCGCTCCGAGCGGAGCCTCGAGGCTGGCCTGCTCGCCGTCCGCGAATGGCGACCCGCACTGCTCGGCCTTGACCTCGGCGTTGGCATCACCCCCGGCGGCCTTGCCGCAGTGCTGCGTGATTCCGAGATCGCTGACCGCGTCGGTGTCGTCCTCTTCGCCACCCGTGAGCAGCTCACGCTCGTCGGCGCCGGCATCAAGGTCGACGACTTCGTCCTCACACCCCCCGATCCGGAGGAGCTCCAGGTCCGCATGTCTCGAGCCCTCTGGGTGCGCACCGGCGCCGACGAGGGCAACGTCCTCCGTCGCGGCGGCCTCGCCATCGACCTGGAGCGTTACACCGTCAGCGTCGACGGCGACACCGTCGACCTCACGTACAAGGAGTACGAGCTCCTGCGCTTCCTCGCGACCAACGCCGGCAAGCCCTTCACCCGCGAGGCCCTGCTCAACCGCGTCTGGGGCTACGACTACTACGGCGGCTCCCGCACCGTGGACGTCCACATCCGCCGCATCCGCGCCAAGATCGAGCGGCACGAGCCCTTCATCGAGACCGTACGCAACGTCGGGTACCGCTTCCTGGAGGACGGTGCCGGCCGCTCCCTCGCGAGCCTCGGCGAGCAATAACCCTGTCGCGAGCTCCTTCGACTGCTGTCGTCGATAAATCCCCCGTAGTTGTCCACAGCCTCCGAAACGTGTTCGTAACAAACAGGTAATCCGAGGGAAACCGCGTCCCTCTACCTTCCGCAGTGACACGAGTCGAGGCAGAATCTGGCAGCCACCGGGCGGCCGCTGCTCCGGCCCTCTGTTCGGCCAATTTTCAGGACTGCGGCGATCCGTCGGATGGCGGACGCAGGGGAGGCACTGTGACCACACTCCAGGAAGCGCTCGACATGGTGAAGGCGAACGGCATCACCAAGGTCGACCTCAAGGTCTCCGACCTGTTCGGTCGCTGGCAGCACTTCATGCTCCCGGCGCACCGCCTCAACGCCGACCTCATCGCCGAAGGCAGCGGGTTCGACGGCTCCAGCTTCCGCGGCTTCCAGCAGATCCACGAGTCCGACATGCTCCTCATGCCGGACCTCGACACCGCGGCCGTCGACTCGGTCTACCAGACCCCGACGCTCAGCCTCATCTGTGACGTCGCCGACCCGTTGACGCACCAGCCGTACAGCCGCGACCCGCGCAACATCGCCAAGAAGGCCGAGGCCTACCTCAAGACTACCGGCATCGCCGACACCTCGTTCTGGGGTCCGGAGCTGGAGTTCTTCCTCTTCGACGACGTCCGCTACCAGCAGGGCCAGAACTCGGCCTTCTACTTCGTCGAGTCCGTCGAGGCTGCGTGGAACACCGGCCGCGACGAGTCGGCAACCGGCGGCAACATGGCCTTCAAGATCGCCAGCAAGGAGGGCTACGCGCCCGTCCCGCCGTTCGACACCCTCGTCGAGATCCGCAACGAGATCGTTGACGCGCTCGAAAGCGTCGGCGCCGAGATGGAGATCCACCACCACGAGGTCGCCACTGCTGGTCAGTGTGAGCTCGCCATGCTCTTCGGCACGCTCACGCAGCAGGCCGACCGAGCCCAGTGGTACAAGTACTTCACCCGCAACATCGCCAAGAAGCACGGCAAGGTCGCCACGTTCATGGCGAAGCCGATCTACGGCGACAACGGCACCGGCATGCACACGCACCAGTCGCTGTGGAAGAACGGCGAGCCGACCTTCTACGACAGCAACGGGTACGCCGGTCTGTCCCAGACCGCGCGCTGGTACATCGGCGGCCTGCTCCGCCACGCGCACGCCGTGCTCGCGTTCGCGGCGCCGACGACCAACTCGTACAAGCGACTGGTCCCGCACTACGAGGCGCCCGTGAACCTGGCGTACTCCATGCGTAACCGCTCGGCCTCCGTCCGCATCCCGACCTACTCGATGTCGGCCAAGGCCAAGCGCATCGAGTTCCGCCCGGCGGACGCGACTGCCAACCCGTACCTCGCGTTCAGCGCGATGCTGATGGCTGGCCTCGACGGCATCCAGAAGCAGATCGACCCGGGTGACCCGCTCGACCGCAACATCTACGACCTCCCGGCCGAAGAGGCAGCGAAGATCCCAACCGTCCCCGGTTCGCTCGACGCGGCCCTCGACGCCCTTGAGAAGGACCACGAGTTCCTCCTGCAGGGCGGCGTCTTCACCCAGGACGTCATCGACACCTGGCTGGAGTGGAAGCGTGCTGAGGCGCAGGAAGTTCGCCTCCGCCCGACTCCGTACGAGTACGAGCTGTACTTCAACGGCTAATCCGTAGGCACGGCCCGCGAGTAACACCAATGGCCCCGGGCAACCGGGGCCATTGCTTGCATCGAGTACACACACAGCACAAGACGACGGAACTTCACGAAGCGCGCACGTCCACAGCGCCACACGCACCACGCGCTGGGTTAGGATCGCAGCATGGTAGACGTAGACCTCGACTCCCAACAGCACGTCATCCGCGCCTGCCGCGAGCTCGACGTGAAGTTCATCCGCCTCTGGTTCACCGACATCCTCGGCGTGCTCAAGTCCGTCGCGATCACCGTCGAGGATCTCGAGCACGCGCTCGTCGACGGCATCACCTTCGACGGCTCGTCGATCGAAGGCTTCGCTCGTCGCGACGAGTCCGACATGACGGTGCTGCCCGACCCGGCCACCTTCCAGGTGCTGCCGTGGCGGCCGCGCGACAACGCCACGGCGCGCATGTTCTGCGACGTGCTCAAGGCCGACGGCACGCCGTTCGAGGGCGACCCGCGCAACATCCTCAAGCAGCAGATCCGCCGAGCAACCGCTGCCGGCCTCACCTGCTACGTCTCACCAGAGATCGAGTTCTTCTACTTCCGTGACTCGCACGGCACCGATCCCATCGACGCCGGCGGCTACTTTGACCTCACGCCGCTCGACTCCGGCTCCGACCTGCGCCGCGAGACCGTGCTCACGCTCGAGGAGATGGGCATTCCCATCGTCCTCAGCCACCACGAGGCGGCACCCGGCCAGCACGAGATCGACCTGCGCTACACCGACATGCTCACCATGGCCGACTCGATCATGACGTACCGCCTGGTCGTCAAAGAGGTCGCGATGCGCCACGGCGTCTACGCGACCTTCATGCCCAAGCCGCGCACCGACCAGAACGGCTCCGGCATGCACCTCCAGCTCTCGCTGTTCCGAGGTGAGGAGAACATCTTCGCCGACGCGACATCGGAGAGCGGCCTGTCGCCCGTCGGCCGTCAGTACATGGCCGGCCTGCTCAAGCACGCGCCCGAGATGATGCTCGTCTCCAACCAGTGGGTGAACTCGTACCGCCGCATCGTGCCGGGCTTCGAGGCGCCGACGCACGCCACATGGTCAACGCGCAATCACGCCGACCTGCTGCGCGTCCCCTCGCACAACCCCGGGCGCCCCGACACCGCGCGCATCGAGTTCCGCGTGCCCGACTCCGCCGCGAACCCTTACCTGCTCTTCGCCGCGACCCTCGCCGCCGGCATGCAGGGCATCGAGTCGCAATACACGCTCCCGCCCGCCTTCGAGCGCGCCGTCGACCAGACCTCGGAAGCCGAGCTCGCTGCGCTCGACATCGCGCCGCTCCCCGCCTCCCTCGGCGAGGCCATCCCCGTCTTCGCAAACTCCGAGCTCATGAAGAGCGCCCTCGGCGACCACATCGTCGACTCCCTCGTCCAGAACAAGCGCCAGGAATGGGACCAGTTCCGCCGAGAAGTCACCGAGTACGAAGTGCGTCGCTACCTCGGCAACCTCTAGGAGCAGCGTTGGAGACCATCCTCAAGACACTGTGCGATCGAATCGAGATCGCCGGGAACGGCAAGGTCTCCATCCACGGCATCATCGACCAGATCGAGGCACAGTCGTTCCCCGCGAAGCATCCAAACCTCGGCATCGCCGTGAAGGTCGAATACGGCCCCAACGAGGTAGGACGTGAGGTTGCGATCAACCTCGACCTCGTGATGGAAGACGGTGGAAAGTTCACCGTCCCCAACATCATGAAGCGCGAATTGCCACCACCAGCCGAACCGGGACGCCCAGCGTTCTGGACATGTGCCTTCAACCTGCCCAACCTCACCCTGCCGACTCCGGGTCGATATCAGTTCGTGATCAGAATGAACA
>JBAXNX010000088.1:0-6159 GCA_037133575.1 Chloroflexota bacterium | reverse complement strand
CGCCACGGACACCTGCGAAGTAGATGGCGAAATAGTGCCGGTACCGCTCACGCGAAGTGATGGTGGTGATCGGCTAGCAAGCGCCGCAGACGTTCATTATGATGTGGCCGCTTCCACGGGGAGTAGGCGCGCACATCGCTTCTGACGAGCTCGTTGCTGCCGACTCTCGCGACTCTGGATCGGGTCTTCCGAGCACGCGCCCGGGCTGCCTGATTGGGTTCGCCGCCTTCGCGCTGGGGGTGCTCATCGTCGTGGCCGCCGCGACGCTGCTGATGCGGCGGAGCGCTGGCTCGGTCGATCTCGGGAACGTGTCGCTCTATGCGCCGGGCTCGGTGACCTACCGCAGTACGGACGGTGTGCTGGTGGTGCGGCGCTCGGACGGTGGGGTCGTAGCTTTTTCGGACGTCGATCCGCATAATCCGCCCGGTCGACCAGTGTGCCTGGTGACGTTCCGTGCCGACCTCGGAGGGGGGTCGGGTGGGGCGTCGCAGGGACGCTTCTTCGACCGCTGCACCGGATCGATGTATGACCTAGACGGACACGGGCTGACAGGCGATGGCCTGAACCTCCAGCCGGTGCGCGTGCAGGAAGAGGACAAGGGACGCCTGCTGGCGTTCCCTCGAGGTTAGGCAGAGCAGGCGGCGAGAGCCGTCAGGGGGGAAACCAGCGAGTGAACACGGCTGAAATCTTGATGATCTCCGGTGCGTCCGTCGCGGACCGCACTGCGCTGGTCGATCCCGACGAGCGCGTCACGTACGCCGAGCTGCAGACGCGGGCCAACATGATGGCGAACGCGCTGCAGGGCATCGGCGTCTCCAAGGGCCAGAACGTCGGCATCATGGCGGTGAACTCGGCGAAGTTCGTCGAGCTCTACTACGCGACGGCTGCGGTCGGCGCGACGTTCGTACCGCTGAACTTCCGCGCGAAGCCGGAAGAGCTGCAGTACATGTGTGACGCGTCGGACGTGAACGTGCTGTTCGTGTCCGAGCGCTACTTCCCGCTGTTCCAGGAGATCAAGGCAAGTCTGCCGAAGATCCACCACGTCTACACGCTCGACTTCACGGCCGACGGGTACGAGACGTTCGACCAGCTCCGCGCCAAGGGCGAGGACATCCCGGTCTTCAGCGACACCGACGACGACGACGCTGCGATCGTCATCTACACCTCCGGCACGACCTCGCTGCCGAAGGGCGTGGAGCTCTCGCACAAGGCGCTCACGGCCTACGTCGTGAACACGCAGTCTCCGGCCGACCCGTCGGCGGTGCAGGACGCGACGCTGGTCTCGGTGCCGCTGTTCCACATCGCCGGTGCGACCACGATGCTCGGCTCGATCTGGTCGGGCCGGAAGCTCACGATTCTCCCGGCGTTCGACCCGGCTGGCTGGCTGCAGATGGTCGAGAAGGAGAAGGTCACGCACGCGATGGTCGTGCCCACGATGCTGAAGCGCATCATGGAGGTCGAGGACTTCGACAAGTACGACATCTCCTCGCTGCAGCTGATCACCTACGGTGCGGCACCGATGCCGTTCGAGGTGGTGCGCCACGCGATCGACGTCTTCACCTGCGGTCTGATGAACGCGTTCGGCCAGACCGAGTCGACCTCGACGATTTCGTACCTCGGCCCGGACGACCACCGCTTGAACGGCACGCCCGAGGAGAACGAGAAGAAGCTCGCGCGCCTGCGCTCAGTCGGTCGCGTGATGCCCGACATCCAGGTCGGCATCATGAATGCCAACGGCTCGATGATGCCGCAGGGTGAAGAGGGCGAGATCTGCATCGCCGGTGACCGGATCATGAAGGGCTACCAGAAGCGCGAGGCCGAGACGGCTTCTGCCATCTCGGATGGTTGGCTGCACACCGGTGACGTCGGCAAGCTCGACGAGGACGGCTACCTGTTCATCACTGGCCGCATCAAGGACCTGATCATCCGCGGCGGCGAGAACATCTCTGCCGGTGAGATCGAGAACGTGCTGGAGGACCACCCCGGCGTTGCCGAGGCGGCGATCATCGGCGTGCCGGACATCGAGTGGGGCGAGGTCGTGAAGGCGATCCTCGTGGCCGCCGACCCGGCTAACAAGCCGACTGAGGACGAGCTGACGACCTACGTGAAGTCGCGCATCGCGTCCTACAAGGCGCCGGCGCTGTACCAGTGGGTCGACGAGTTCCCCCGCAACCACCTCGGCAAGATCCTGAAGACCGACCTGCGTCGGGACTACGGTCAGCCGACGACGGCTCAGGCTTAGTACTGGCGCGCGGGATGACCACAACAGAGCCGGAACGGCCGGCGTCATCCCGCGCGCGAGTGGTTGGTTCCTGGTGGCTCCCCACCACGGGGGTCTCGGTCTTCGGGCTCATCACTGCGATCGAGCTCGACCGCACCGGAGCGACTCGCGAGATCTTCTTCAACGTGCAGCAGCCGTGGGCTGTGTACGTGATGCTCTCGGTGCTCGTGGGGTTGATGGTCTACGGCATTGGCCGACACGCGACGCTGTGGGCGATCGGTCAGCCGACGCCCGGTTTGCGCGAGCAAGTCGCCAAGCGCCTCACGCACCTCGTACGACTCGGGCTGGCGCAGGAGAAGATCCGCCGCGATCGCTACGCGGGGATCATGCACTGGTGCATCTTCTCCTCGATCGTGGTGCTGACGTTCGTGACGGCGCAGGTCGCGATCGACGACGACCTCGGGCTGCACTTTCTGCAGGGGCCGTACTACCTCTTCTTCTCGTTCTACGGTGACCTGTTCGGGGTGATTGGCCTCGTCGGCGTCAGCATGGCGCTGTACCGCCGCTACTTCGATGACTTCCACCGCATCCGCTGGGATGAGCGACTCGAAGACCACCTGATCATCTGGGGGCTCGCGGCCATCCTCCTGAGTGGGTTTGCACTGGAGACGTTGCGCATCACGGCGGACGAGCTGCACCAGCACCCGGACTGGGCGCCGTGGTCGTTCGCCTCCTACGCGCTGGCGCTCGGCCTCGATATGTTCAAGTTCGAGGAGCACCAGCTGCTCGCCGCGCACACCTGGGTGTGGTGGGGCCACCTCGTGATCGCGATGGGTTGGCTCGGGCTGATCGTGTTCACGAAGCTCGACCACATCTTCTTCGCGCCGATCAACGCGTACCTGTTGCGCACCGACTCACCGGGTCGCCTCACGAAGATCGAGAACATCGAAGAGCGTGAGGTCTTCGGTGTCGGCCAGATCCAGGACTTCACCTGGAAGCAGCTGTTCGAACTCGACGCGTGCGTGCGCTGCGGGCGCTGCACGGCGGTGTGCCCGGCCAACATCGCCGGCCAGCCGCTGTCGCCGATGCACCTGATCCAAGACCTGAAGATGCACCTCGCGGACGTGGGGCCGGCGGTGCAGAAGGCCGGACACGAGGGCCACGACGTGCGCGCCGTTTCGCCGCTGGCGATGGTCGGCGACGTGATCAAGGACGAGACGCTGTGGGCGTGCCGCACGTGCGGGGCCTGCGTGCAGGAATGCCCGGTGATGATCGAGCACGTCCCGACGATCATCGACATGCGCCGTTACCTGGTGATGGACGAAGCGCGCGTGCCGGCGACAGCGCAGGCGGCACTCGAGAACCTCGAGCAGCGCGGGCACCCGTGGCGCGGCACCACGTTCACGCGCACGACGTGGATGGAAGGTCTCGGCGACGTGCCGATCTTCGACGGCTCGCAGGAGTACCTGTACTGGGTGGGCTGCTCCGGATCGCTGGTGGAGCGCAACCTGCCGGTGACGCAATCGGTGTTCAAGCTGCTACGTGAGGCCGGCACGTCGTTTGGTGTGCTCGGCCAGGAAGAGACGTGCAACGGCGACCCGGCGCGCCGCCTCGGAAACGAGTACCTATACCAGATCCTCGCGCAGCAGCTCGTCGAGACGTTCAAGGCGAAGAATGTGCAGCGCGTGATCACGAACTGCCCGCACTGCTTCAACACCTTCAAGAACGAGTACCCGCAGTTCGACGGCAACTTCGAGGTGCTGCACCACACCGAGTTCCTCGCGCAGGCGCTGCAGACCGGGACGCTCAAGGCGACGCACCCGGTATCGAGCGACGTCACGTACCACGACTCGTGCTACCTTGGGCGCCTCAATGGGGTGTACGACGCGCCGCGTCAGATCCTCGACTTCGTCCCTGGGGTGAACGTCACGGAGATGAAGCGGAACATGAGCCGGGGCCTGTGCTGTGGCGCGGGCGGCGGCAACATGTGGCAGGAAGAGGTTGGTGCGCGGCGCGTGAATCACGTCCGTACCGAGGAAGCTGTGGAAACCGGCGCGACAAGCGTTATTTCTAACTGTCCCTTCTGCATCCAGATGTTCGAAGATGGGATCCCTGCGGTGCAGCCGCAGGAAGAAGGTCGGATGCGCGCGTTCGACATCGCCGAGCTGCTGGACAAGGCAGTCTTCGGTGAGCCCGCGCCGCGCAACGGCTAACTGATCAGAGACCCGTAGCACGAGCCCGTGTTCGCGCGCTCGAGGTCCCGAGGAGGGACGTCCCGATGCATCTCGTTATCTGTGCCAAGCAGATCCCCGACCCGGAGACGCCGCCATCGGCGTTCAAGATTGAGGCGAATGCGGTCGTGCCGGCCGCGGGTATCTCGCCGGTGCTGAGCCCGTTCGACGCGCAGGCGGCCGAGGCGGCGCTGCGGCTCAAGGAGAGCGCTGGTGACACCAAGATCACCGTGATCTCGATGGGCAAGGAGAGCGCGCAGGCGGCCATCAAGCAGGTGCTTGCGATGGGCGCCGACGAGGGTGTGCTGCTCAACGACGACGCGTTCGAGGGTGGCGACTCGTACACCACTGCGAAGGTGCTCGCTGCTGCGATTCGCAAGCTCGGTGACGTGGACGCGGTGTTCTGCGGCCGCCAGGCGGCGGACTGGGACATGGGCCAGGTTGGCCTCGGGATCGCCGAGGACCTCGGCTGGCCGTGCGCGATCGTGGCCAAGGACGTGCAGCTCGATGGCGGCGCACTGGTGGTGCAGCGCGTGCTGACCGATGGCTTCGAGACCGTCAAGGAGCCGCTGCCGGCGGTCGTGACTGTCTCGAACGAGCTCGGTGACCCGCGCTATCCGAAGCTCCAGCAGATCATGCAGGCAGCGAAGAAGACCGTGACGACGTGGGGCGTGGGCGACCTCGGGCTGGACGCCTCGGGCGTCGGCGCGGCCGGCTCGAAGCTCAAGCTCGTCGCGCTGGCGCAGCCGGCGGCGGGCGGCGCGGTGCAGATCATCGCGGGCGAGACCCCCGAGGAGCAGGCGCAGGGCCTCGTGCAGGCGCTGCGCGACGCGCGCATCATCTAGACTGATAGCGACATAACGTTGCCTGCGCGCCTCGATGGCGCGCGGCACGATGGGAGCGACTCATGGCACAGAACGTCCTAGTGATTGGCGAGTTGGTCGGCGGCGCACTGGCTCCGACGGCGAAGGAACTACTCGGTGCGGCGTCTCGGATCGCCGAGGGCGGCACCGTCGCCATTGCGCTGCTGGGCACTGGCTCGCAGGCTGCGGCGGCGGAGGCGTTCACGTTTGGAGCCTCGCAAGCGCTCGTCTCGGGCGACGCGACCTACGACGTGTTTCGCTCGGATCAGTGGATCGCGGCGGCAGAGGCGGCCATCGGGCAAGCCTCGGCAACGGTCGTGCTGGTTGCGCAGTCGATGGTTGGCCGCGACCTCGGGCCGCGGCTGGCCTTCCGCAACGGCTCGTCCGCGGCGATGGACTGCTCTGGCCTCGAGATGGTCGGCGGCAAGCTGCAGGTGACGCGCCCGGCCTACGGCGGCAATGCGCTCGCGACGTACGAGTTCGCCGCCTCGCCAGCGGTTGTCACGGTGCGCGCCAAGACGCAGGAAGCGCTCGAGCCGACCGCTGGAGCTTCAGGGGCGACCTCGGAGCTGCCGGGTGCGGGCGAGTCCCGCGCCGAGGTGGTGAGCCGTGAGGCGTCCGCCAGCGAGGGCCTGCAGATCCAGGACGCGCCGATCGTGGTCTCCGGTGGCCGCGGTCTGGGCGACGCTGAGGGCTTCCGCCTAGTGGAGGCGCTGGCCGACGCGTTTGGCCGTGAGCGGGCTGCTGTGGGCTCCTCGCGAGCCGCGTGTGACCTCGGGTGGTACCCGCCGAGCCAGCAGGTGGGCCTCACCGGCAAGGTGGTGTCGCCGGACCTGTATGTGGC
>JBAXNX010000087.1:0-6185 GCA_037133575.1 Chloroflexota bacterium | reverse complement strand
GGTTAGTCCCAGTGCTTCCATGGCGTCGATTCATGGCGACGGCAGATGTGCTGGAACGAGCACCAGAACGGGCAGCCGTGGCTGGGCAGCACGCGGAAGTCGCCCGCCTCGATGTTCGCTCGCACGTCGCCAGCGACGGTCACAGCGGCGGCCACCAGCGCTTCGTCCTCGGGACGAGCGGTGTCGAGGTTCCAGTCGGTGGGTTGGCGCAGGAACGCGTAGCGCGCGACGACACGGTCGACACCGGTGCGCGCGCGAGCGAGATGTGCGTAGAGCTGGAGCTGCAGCAGGCTGCCATCCTCGAGCGCCTTGCGCGGGAGGTACTTGCCACTCTTGTAGTCGATCACCACCGCGACACCGTCGCCGGCATCGAGCCGGTCCAGGCGCGAGCCAATGCGCAGCGGCGGATCGAGCGGGAGCGTCGCGTCGCCCCACAGCTCGGCTCCTTCGATGTGCGTCGTGCCGACGCCAAGCTCAGCCTCCGTGCGCAGCAAGCGAGCGATCGCCGGCAACGCCTCGTCGCCTTCGAGTCGCCAGAGGCCGGCACGGCCAAAGCCATAGGTCGCGGGTGCCCGGTCCCAGATCGCGCGCGCGTCTGACCCGAGACGCGCCAGGGCAACCTCGAGTGTCTCGTTGGTGAGCGGGCGGCCGCTCTCGATCAGCGGACGCACCGCGTCGTCGAGGATGGCGTGAATCACCGTGCCGCGCGTCGCGGCGTCAGCGACATCGAGTTCCGCGTCGAGCTCACGCAGGCGCAACGCATAGCGACTAAAGAACACAAAGCCGCACGTGCGATACGACTCCAGGCGCGTCGCGCTCCACGACACCTCGGGACCCGTCAGGTTCGCCAATTCGATGGGCGGGAGGGCGCCTTCGTACAGCCCCGCACCAAACATCGAACGCCGGCGCTGCTCGACAGTCGCGGCGGCACGCACGACGGGCCAGGCGTCGACACCGCGCGGACGTTGCGCCGTGCCGGACTGCCAGCCTTGAGCCGCCTCGATCGCACCTTCGCGCGGTGACGCAGGGCCGGTGGTGCCGCGCGCGGGGACGCCCTCGTCATAGTAGTACGAAGCAGGCGCGGGGCGGCCACGATCGTCGAGTCGGCTGCGCCACAGCGACAGCGTGCCATCCGCGCGCGACTGCGCCGAGGCCCACAGATCGTCCTCGGACGCGCGCGAGTCGGGCGCGAGCGTGAGTCCATGCGCAGCGAGCTCCGCGCGCGCGTCGGCGTCGAGCAGTGTGCTGGTCGTACGACGCGCGGGGAACTCGCCCTCCGTGAGGCCGGCGACAGCGAGGTAGGCAAAGCGCAGGCCGTGCAGCGTGTGGAGCGGTGCGAGCAGCACACCACCGGGCTCACGCAACAGCACGGCGGGCGAGTCGAGCTCGCGTTCGAGGCGTGCGACGAACGCTGCGAACGGGACGGACGGGCCAGCAAGCGCCTCGTCAGCTGCGACGACCGCGCGCAGGCTCGCGCGCAACGCATCGATCTCGACCGCTGCACCCGGCAGGTCGCGTGTACTCGGCGCGACGAGGTGTGACGCACCGAACAGTGCGACATCGATGGCGCGCGCGTGATCGCGGATCGGCGCGGTGTCGCGCAGCAGCAGCGCACGCAGCGACTCCAGCGCAGCCACGAGGCCACTCGATGCCTCGCGGTAGTGCTCGCGCAAGAACTCGGGGAGCGGCGCGTCGTCGACCGCATCCTGTGACGCGTTGAAGCCGAGCACGCGCAGTGCCTCGACCAGCGTGTCCATCGCGGCGGAGCCCGACCAGAGGTGGCGCGTGCGACCGGTGCGCGCGAGCGTCGCGACGTGCGGGCGGCGCAGCGCCCACTGGTTGCGGTCGATGAACGCACTCGAGAGCACTGCGACGAGGTCGCGCAGGCGCCAGCCGTCGTCGTCTGGCTCGTTGCTCGCGGAATCGGCGAGGTGCAGCAAGCGCCGCAGCCACACACCGAGCGGACGCTCCGCGAGCCGGACTCCCGCGGCAGGGTCGAGCGGCAGGTCGTATTCCTCGAACACATCGCGGGCGAGGCCGAGGTACGGCGCGACCTGACGCACCGCGATGGCGCAGTCGGACGGACGTAGCTCGGGGTGGTCGATGAGCAGCTGCTTCACCTCGCGCGCGACGCCGCGGAGCATCGCTTCGCGGTCGGGCGCGGACGCCGCGTAGCGCGCGGGAGTGGGATGCGGCGTGTCGAGTGCCTCGAACGTGACATCGGTGAGGGCGCGCAGGGCGTTGAGGTCGGCAGTCGCGCGCTCACCAGCCGAGTCGAAGGCGAGCACCACCTCGGCGTGACGAGCGAGGGCTGCAAGCAGTGCGAGCTCGCCGCGACGCAGCACGCGGAAGCCGTCGACCAGCACCAGCGGCGGCACCGCAGCAGATGCGAATTCGACGGCGGCCATGGCCGCGAGTGCGGCCGGGTGCACCCAGCCACGGGCGGTGAGTGACTCGACATAACTGCTCAGGATGGCGGCGAGCGCGGTAGCTCGTGGACTCGTGGCTGCGGCGGCGAATGCCTCGGGCATCACGCCGTCGACCAGCAAGTCTTGCACCGCAGAACCGACGAGCGAGCGCAGGCCAGGCGTCCCGGCGAGCGAAGCGAATGCGGCGCCGACGGCGGTGCGGAGCACCTCGTCGGTCTCGCGCGCGAGCAGGGCCGAGAGGACACCTCGCGGCGGCACGGTGGCCTCGATGTGCGAGCGCGACCACTGAGCGATCGTGGCGACCTCAAGCCCGAAGGCCACCCCGGTACTGGCGACGAGGCGGCGGCGGAACTGGTCGCCGTGGCGAATCGTAGGGACGAGGACGAGCACGGGGCCGAGCGGCTGCGCCTTGTACTGCTCCACAGCACGAGCGAGGAGGCGCTCGGTCTTGCCGCTGCCGTTTGGCCCGGTCACCACTCGCAGTCCGGTCAGCGTTGGGGGTTGCACCCCCGCACGATACCGCCTCGTTGTGGGAGCCGCGCGGAAGACCGTCTATCGATGCCGAACCGAATCCTGATCGTCGAAGACGACACGCCATCAGGGAGCTGGTCGCGTCCCTCCTGCGAGATGCGGGCTATGACGTCGTGACAACTGCTGGACATGGGCCTGCCGCTGATGAGCGGCCGCGAACTGGTGCAGCACATGGCCGCCGGCATCGACGTGCCGATTCTCGTGATGACCGCAGGGCGGGATGCGCGCCGCGCCGCACATGACGTCGGCGCCATCGGCTACATCGCCAAGCAATTCGACATCGATGAACTGGAGCGCTCCGTGCGTGTGGCGCTCGAGGATGACGCAGCCGTTGCGACTGCGGCGCTCGTTCTAGGCCTCGTCGACCGTACCTAGATCGGCGTAGCATCAGGCGGCACGCCTTCGAGCAGATATACCGCTCGAAGCGCTGCAACCAGGTCGGCCTGCGACTCATATGAGCGGTCGGGGATCTGGGCGAGCGTGTCGGCCACCTCGTGGTCCAGTCCGCCGTGATCGCGCGCAAAGCGCAATGCCGCGTCCTTCGAGACAGGGTAGCTCAGGCCGCTGATCGCCTCACGGAGCTCGCCCGGCTCAGCGTGCGGGGATGGTGACTGCATGGCGCACCTCTTTCAATCGTCGACGCGTGCACGCGCCTGGATCGACCGTACCGAGGTGGCGGTAACAAGACGTCAACAGAACGTGATCGAGCGCTACGAATCCCTCACAGCGCGCGAGAGCAGCCGAGACAACCCCGGTACGATGATCATGATGACCTCTCTAGATGCGGCACAGGGCGTATTGGTCGCAGACCTCGGTGGTACACGGCTGCGCGCGGCTGTCTTCGACCGTGCCGGCACGATGCGGTCACACGTGGTTGCGCCGACGCCGGCAGCGGATCCGGAGGCGCTCGTCCGCACGCTCAACCAGGCGCGTGCCGACGCTAGCGTGCCCGTGGGCCACGCCGTGATCGGCGTGCCCGGCATCGTGGACTACGAGTTGGGACACGCGCTCGCGCTGCCGCAACTACCCGCCTGGCACGAGGTGAGCGCTGCGTCGCTCAGCGACGCGATCGGCGTGCCGGTATCGCTCGCCAATGACGCAGACCTCGCGGCACTCGGCGAGCACCGCTTTGGCGCGGGAGTCGGCACGCAGCACATGGTGTACGTGACCTGCAGCACTGGCGTCGGAGCCGGAGTGATCGTCGGGGGCCGCCTGCTGCATACCCGGTATTCGCTGGGGGAGATCGGCCACACGATCATCGACTGGCATACCGGAGAGACGGTCGAGCAACTCGGTTCCGGATCGGGCGTGCGGGAGCGCACAAGGGAATCGGCCGCGGCGATCGCGTCGAGAGCGATCGCGGGCGATACCGAAGCTGCTGCGCAGTTCGAGCAGCTCGCGGAAGCGCTCGGCGTCGGCGTGATGACAATGGTGCTCTGCTTCATGCCGGAGCGCGTCGTGATTGGCGGCGGCGTCTCACGCGCAGGCGAACTACTGCTCAGCCCGGTGCGTGCGCGCATTCGCACATTGCAGCATGTGCCATTCACCGCCGAGCAGATCGTGCAGAGTCAGCTGGGCGACGATTCCGGACTACAGGGCGCATACGTCTACTGGCGCGACGAGCTCGACGGCGCATGACCGAGTTACCCGAGGTCGTCCGGCGTTTCCTCGATACAGAGGTGTCGAGGCGGCTCAGCGTGCTCGCACTGGACTACGACGGCACGCTGGCGCCGTTCCACGTGGAGCGCGACCAAGCGGTGCTGCCACCTCGGACGCGCGTGCTGATCGACGCGCTGGCCCAGGAGCCGCGGACGCGGCTCGTGATCGTGTCGGGGCGGCCCGTCGACGAGCTCGCACGCGTCGGCGCGTTCGGCCCCAGCGTGGAGCTGTGGGGCGCGCACGGCTGGGAGCACGTGGACGCTGCGGGCCAGCTCGAACGGTTCGAGGTCGATAGCGAGATCGCAACCGTGATCGTGGGCGAGTTCGAGCGCCTCACACGGGAGGTCGACACGCAGCGGCTCGAGCGCAAGCACGCCTCGATCGCCGTGCACTGGCGAGGCCTCGATGAGATCGAGGCAAGCGCGCTGGAAACCACCGTGCGCGGGCAGTGGCAGCAACTCGCAGCCCTACATCCGCTGCAGGTGCGTGGCTTCGATGGTGGTGTTGAGCTACGCGTGGCAGGTCGCGACAAGGGCAGCGTCATGCACGGCTTGCTCGCTGACACGGCTCTACCGCTGCTCTACTCGGGCGACGATGACACTGATGAGGACGCGTTCCGCGAGCTCGTCGGCCACGAGCACGCGCTGAGCATTCGCGTGGCCGACGAGCAGTACGAGGGGACGACCGCCGCAGCGGTCACCATGCCCCACAATGCGCTGCTCGACGTCCTCGACAGCTGGCTCGAGGCGACACGCCGCGCACGCTAAGCGTGCGCCCGCTCGGGGGCCACAGGCGTTTTGTGCAGGCGGGCCGGTGAGACTGAGGCGACAGCCGGTGCGCTCTCCTCGACAGTGACGATGCTGCCACGAACGACCACGCTGGCATTCGCCACGCGAGCACCGGCAGCGACAACCGTGATCGCGCGTGCACCAGCCTCGCCACGCGGCGTCATCCCACCACGCGCGCTGCCGACACTGGCCGCACGGCCAACGACACTGCGCTCGTCCAACACGGCGTGATCAACGATGGCGCCATCCTCGACGCGCACACCGGCGAGCAGGATCGAGTCACGCACGATCGCGCCGCGGCCAATGTGCACGCCCGGTGCCAGCACCGAGCGCTCCACCGTGCCATCGACGACACACCCGCCAAAGATGCTCGAGACACGCGCGACTGCGTCATCACCAAAGACGAGACGACGCGCACCGCGCATGCGTGAGCATGACGCCTGCAGCGTGGCGGCGATTCCAGGATCGGTGTCGCCGAGCAGCAGATCACGATGCGCAGCCCAGTACGACTCGGCGGTCACAACGGCGCGCTGTACGCACTCGATGCCCGCGACGGCTCTGTGCTTGTCTACATCGGGAGCCGCGACTATTTTCGCGACGATATCGGCGGCCGCAACGACAACGTACAGAGCCTCAACTCACCTGGCTCGACGCTGAAGCCGTTCACGTACATGAACGCGTTCATGCACGGCTGGAGCCCGCAAACGGCGCTGCTCGATGTCTCGATCTCACTGAAAGACGGACAGACCGGCGAGCAGTTCGTACCGCGTGACCCGAC